>DYPL01000035.1 GCA_020719945.1 Turneriella parva | reverse complement strand
AAAGATAGGAAGCCACGCAAGAGGCAGGAGAATCTTTTTATAACCGATTCTCTCCGGGTTGCAAATTGGAATTGTCAAATTTGTTTTGACAAATTGCTGCGCAATTTCCCACAATGGCCATGTCCAGACGACAGATCGTGATTACGCATTACCGAAAAAAGTGTATAGGCTGCGGAGTTTGCGCGAGCATTGCTCCCCATACGTGGGAAATGGACGACGAGGACGGCAAAGCCAATCTTTTTGAAGGAATTCCTAATCGGGAGGTTGTCAATGCCCGCATTACTCCAGATGTATTGAACGATAATACAGAAGCTGCCGAGCAGTGCCCAGAGGGCATAATCCAGATAAGCCAATAAGCTCTGTTTTGCAATCTGCCTTTGCCAGCAGGGTAAGAATTTCCACGGAGGGACTGTTTTGCCTACGGATTGTTTCGAATTTATAGGTTACTTAAGTATCCTCTGAAAAAGTCCATCCTTGGACTTTTTGCCTGCGGCTCGCTAAGCGTTCAGATCGCAAAACACGGGGGCGAAAACTTTGACATCTATTTCGACAAGCTCAATACTGGCATGTCGTTTTCGCCATTCGCGCAAAGCTTGCACTGAGCGAAGTCGAAGGGTGCGCAGCACTCGCCCGCTGTTTTTTCCTCCTGAGTGCCCCGACAGGGGTCAACGAGGGAGGAATGTAAAAATCTGAACAAGATATTTGCTCAACAGGCTACCAACCCCGGTAGGGGTTGGTAGCTGGGATACCGAACGCTGGACAGGCGTTCGGTAATCTCCAAAACGCTCCGAAAACATGCGTTTTCTCCGCGTTTTGCCGGTGAATTTACACTGAGCGTAGTCGAAGTGTCCCTGTACCGGAAGTAAGCTCTGTTCGCGCAGCGACGGAGCGACGCGAAGCGAGCCGAAGGCATATTTATCAGAGCTTACTTAAGCAAAATATAAAAAAAATTAGTTTAACCGATATATTTTATATACATTGTCATTGTATGGAACTTTGGGAAATTACGCAATCACTCTATGAACATTTTACGAATCGTCTCGAAAGCAACCGCCGTGAAACCAAAGCCGGCAAAGATTTTGAGGCTCTAACTCCAAAACAGTTCAGCTACCTTCTCGCCGTAGCAGAGCTGGAAACCCCTACTTTTCGAGATCTTTCCAAACGGTTCACCGTTACGCCACCTTCCGTGACCATAGCGGTGCAAAAACTGATCGATATGGGATTCCTCGACAAAACGCAGAATAAAGACGACAGGCGAAGCTTTCTAATTTCCCTAAGTCGGGATGGCAAAGGCATCATTAAAGCCAACGAAGCCGCCCACAAAAGACTCGCTAAAGAGCTCGAAAAATGGCTCACCGCAGAAGAAATCTCCCAGTTCGAAAAACTGACCGCTAAAATCCAATCCGGCATTGAAGAGGAATAATGACATATACCTGCTATAATTGCGGAAGTACTCGTCTTACCCGCGTATCCCCTAACATTTTTGAATGCCGTGATTGCGAGCAAAAGATATTTTTGAGAGAAGACGCTTCGGAACAGTCGTCTTTCATTAAACATATCAACGAGGAAAGGCAAAAACGGCAACAAAAAGACCAATCCTCCTTTGAACCTTACCAGCGCTCGGAAACAGAAACAGGCACTAAACCCAGCGTCGTCTGGGGCACGGGCAATTCTCTCAAAATTCCAGATAAGCTGCCGTATGGTCTTACCCCGGCAAAGCTGATCCTGGGTTTGCTGTTCTTTCTCTTTCTACCCGTTCTCGCCATTCCCATCTGGTTTGCGTACAGATCCAGAAATAAAAACAGCTAAGATCTGAAAAGTCCAAGGATGGACTTTTGCCTTCGGCTCGTTACGCGTTCAGAGGATACCTAAATATGAATATAAATTCTTTGTGAAAAGAAAATAGAACGATTGCCTTTCTTGCTAACCGTAATTTTCCTTTGGGAATATAATCAGGTTTCCTGTCTTTTGGATTCGCGCATAATGCCACCCGCAATATCGTTGAATACGAGCCAATAGGGGGGGATACATAAAATACCAGTATAACCGGCCCCACAAGCCATGGGCAGAAACGATAAATTTGTCTTTGTTGAAGTTGAGCTCCAGCCACCCCTTGCCTGGTAGTTTCATTTGAGAAAATATTTGAATTTTTCTGCCGGGAACAAGAACGACATCTTTCCAGAAATCGAGACTGTCACCCACGCGCAACTCCCCTCCCGGGCGCCGTCCGCGACTCGTTCCGTATCCTCCCATTAATTTGTCCAGCCAGCCGCGAATTTTCCACAGGACGCCCAGCCGGTTCCATCCTCTTTTTCCGCCTATCTATTGAACCACATAAAAAATTCTATCTGGATTGATATCCTTTATCTGCCGAGATACAACCATTTCGAGAGTATAATTCTACAGATTATTTTTCGCATTTTAAATTAATCCGGCCTCTGTACTGCTGTCAGACCATCTCGACACCACCGCTTTCTGGTCAATCTCTGCCATGGCCGCTTTCACGGCCTGCTCAAAGCTTACTGGCTAAATATCTGGAAAATTAGACTCCGCCACAGCAGCATCAAACGAAGGAATGGAGCGCAGGCCATCGACAAGGGGTCCGGCTATCGAGAAAGGAACCGGCGTTAAAAGAATGAGCCAATAAGAAGACAATCGCGGCGTCATAAAAGGTATTTTTATTATACTCCTTTTAAGACCCAATACTGTTTCTGTTTAAAGAATCATTTTTTCGAATGTCATACTGCAACAGCCAATATCGACCTCTAATGTGCGTTGCGGAATAGAAACCGACGCGGCCTGTCTCTTCGCGACTGATCAAGTGTTCACTTTGTCCCTTGCTGACGGCGGGCCACCTCGGCAAAATTGCGGGCGCTTTCGCGGTCTTTTTCTGCATAGTGTCCACCGGAACCCACAGGTGCCAGGCAACCTCTACGCCCTTCATGGTTTCACGCAGTGTTGCGGGAGAAAAGGCATCACCTCTGAAAACCTGAATATTGGCACCGGGAACGGAACACGCTTCCGGATTTCGTGGCGAGAATGCGCAGTTGCCTGTCTGTAGATTCATGAAGCCTGTAGAACAGTCTCCTGCCAATATATACCGTTGCACCCGTTATTAAATACGCCATAGTTGAGTATAATACATAATTGGATGGAAAACTAATCAGGTAAGGTCTGATAAAGTAAGCCTTCGGATCGCTTCGAGTTCAGAGCCTACTTAAGTAAGCTCTGAAAAAATCACCGGATCGGCAATTTTTCTTTTTTTCTTGACGCATTCACTCCAATCAACGCTCTTCTGGGATGATGCAAAGAGACCTACTCATCCAGTTTGGAGGGCATGGAACACCATGGCTGCGCGAAATTTCAAAATATAGAAAAGAAGACGGCTTTGAAGTTTTTTTTGCAGCACTGGCAAAGGGAATACAGACAGCGGTAGAACATACTGGCAGCGATCTCGTAAATCCCGAACACATATTCCGTTGGATAGACCATCCCGAATCAGCACCCTCTCCGGAAGAACTGTACGCAGCCCCCGTATCGCTCACGATGATACAGGCCTTGCAGTTTGCCCATCTCCACGCCGTGCGCCTTGCGGGAGCTCTGCCCCTCTTAAAAAATCGCGTTTCCATTCTCACGGGACATTCGCAGGGACTTTTCCCGGCGACAGCGCTATCCCTGGAATGGAGCGGCATGGACCCCATGCTGCTTTTAGAGCAGTACACGGCATTCATGCTTGCGCTTGGAATCCGCATCCATGAAGTGTATCCATGGAAAACCAGTGCCGATGTTCTGTCTCGAGCACAGGAAAACGACGTGCACCAGGTAAGCCCCATGCTCGTTGTTCTTGGGAGCGACGAAAAAACAATTCAGAAAACACTAAATCATTTTAGCACTAACAACGACAATTCTTTAGAGATTGCTCTCGTGAACTCCCCCGGAAACCAACTCGTGGTTGGGCACACGGACGAACTGCTGTCTTTTTATCTTTTTTTTCAGCAGGCTCACGCAGGCAGCCATCTCATTTTTCTGGATGCTTCGGTTCCCTTTCACAGTTCCCACCTGAAACAGGCTCTGCATACCTTTCTCGAAAAAGATGCTGGGCTCCCGTTCCCGGAAAATACGGGATCCACCGAATACACCATCACTTCGTTTACGCAGGAGAGTTTCACTGCGCAAACAAACCTCCGCAAATTTTTATCTGCATCCATCGCCTCGGAGCATTTGCACTGGTCTTTAGCTCTTGCCCCGGTCCCGGAAAAGGGAATCCAGACCGTGGCAGATTTTGGACCCGGCAAAGTGAGCGCGCGCCTTACACAGGAAAATCTAAGCGAACACCCACTGGAGTATTTTCATCTGGCTGTTCCACGCGAGCGCGAAAAATTTCTAAAAATATTATTGGGATAAAACGCGGGTGCAGGGCTTAGCCAACTGCCAGAAGAGAAAAGCAACCCCACGTAACCTGTACCCAACAGATTTATCTTTACTTGTGCATTATATTCTCGTTCCACTATAGAACAAATCCGTACCCACCCTTAACGTCCTCGGAAACCTTTACCGTCCAGATTTCCTCATGGCTTAAATAAGAATCCGGCTCCACCTTTGCAAGGGGAGAAAAAGATTCCAGAATTAGATTGCCATGAAACGCATGCACAGAACAGCGCGAATTAAAATTGGGATACAGACCCGGTGCATCCGCAAAACGGCGGTACAAAACCTGGCCTTCGCTCTTCCAGGCAATCCAAGCTTCCGGGTTATACAAGCCAATTCGATTGTCTTCGTCCTCTGCATCTTTTAAGCCGGACTGCATAAATAAAAAATTATCTTGAATTTTGGCGCCTTCGCTGCCAAGCGTGGCTCCGGGCCAGAGTGCAATGGAGGCAACCGCACAGGATGTCCCGAAATTCTGCGCCGCTGCGGGAACAACGGCTATTCCACGGCCCGCCATAAACCCGCGCGCAACAATAGAATACTCAATTGGCCATGCCGTGTGGTTGTAAAGCCGGTGGATTATTTTAACAGAATCCTGCCCCTCGCGAGATACAATCAACTGTGGTTGCAGCTTACTCTTCTGGTCTACGGGAGCATTAAAGCGCACGCCGTCTTCTTCGCGCTTCCATTTAACGGGAACATCGTCCTGCTGAAAATTTCTGTTCTTCCGCTCTGGCAGAAAATACATGGAGTGGCCTCCGGGCTGTCCCGCAGAATCCGGCATTTGCAACAGATTTGGCATGCCCGGCCTGGATACATGCAGAATGCGCGGGCCAAACTCAATACTCACGAGTAGTTCTATTTCGTCTGTCGTCATGCGAACCGCATTGCCAGCGCTGAATCTTAACTCATCAATTTTCATATTCCCCCATGAAACGAACGAAACGGACTGACAAGAAAGAATTTGACACAGTATCCGCAATTCGCCTTTTTGTGCAGCCCGTCTGTGCGACGCAGGACTTTTTCAACAACGTGATAGAAAACTGCCATGAATAAACTTAACTTTCGATTTTTTGCCATTGTCTTCGGAATCTGGATAGCCGATTTTTTCTCCAAAATAGCGGCTGAAAAAGCCCTGCTCGGCGGGGAGATTATTCCCCTGATTGGAGACCTTCTACAGTTTAGGCTGGTATACAATACGGGCGGAGTGTTTGGAATACTCCAGAATAACGCGATTTTCTTTCATATCATGACAGGCATTGCCATCATTGCCCTGATTACATATTTTATTAAAACGAAAGAAGACCACATTATATTCCAGATTGCCATTTCCTTTATTCTTGGTGGTGCCTTTGGAAATTTTACGGATCGTTTTTTTCGCATTGGAGTAGTCGACTTTATTGATATGGGAATTGGCGCCAACCGCTTCCCGACATATAATATTGCCGATACATTTATCACATTTGGAGCGATTCTTCTCGCTATTACCTTTTTCTTCCTTACAAATGAGAAAGCATCGAATACAGAAAAAGGTTCCAATCAATAACCCGCCCTTGGATAACGCCGCGAATAATACCAAAACCTTTACGGGAATACTGTCGGCTGGTACAAGGCTCGATCACTTTCTTGTAGAGCTTACAGGCGGAGAATATTCGCGAAGCTTTCTACAGAAAAAAATCGAAGAAGGATTCGTATTCTCCGGAAACATGCCATTACTAAAGTCTTCTTTTAAGCCAAAAGAAGACACGCCGATACAGTTAACTATCGAACCGGAAACAGCCTACACGCTTTCCGGAAACGATCAGTCTGTTCCCATTCTGTACCAGGACGAATATCTCGCGATAATCCACAAACCCGCAGGCATGACAGTGCATCCGGGAACAGGAACCGGCGACGATACGCTTGTCCATTCCCTGCTGTCCCAAATGGAATCTCTATCGGAAGGCTCCTCTCCCGAACGCCCCGGGATTGTCCACCGGTTAGATCGTGATACGGCAGGACTGATGGTAATCGCGAAAACGTCGCAGGCGCACGACGCTCTATCTGCTCTGTTTATGCAGCGCAGTATTCAAAAAATCTACCATGCTGTAGTTTGGGGAGAAATCCAGCAGGAAGGGGAACTCAACGGATTTATTTTTCGCCATCCGAAACACAGAACCAGAATGAAGTTTATCCGGGAAGACAGACTCAAAGAGACGAAAGAAGAAGTCCCGGAAGAAGCCAAATCCGCAAGCCTTTCTTTTACCCCCCTGCACCATAACAGGGCACTTACACTGCTTCGCATTGAACTGCACACGGGACGAACCCACCAGATTCGCGCCAGCTTTGCCGCTTGGGGTCACCCCGTTTCAGGCGATCCTCTGTATGGCTCTGATGAACGTATTGCTCGCCTGTATCATTTTGGAAAAAAACATTGGGCTGCCATAAAAGAATATGGGCTTATGCTGCACGCGTCCTCTCTCTCTTTTGTTCATCCTTTCACGGGAAAACCTCTTTTTTTTTCTCTGCCCCTTCCCGATGTCTTTGAACATGTTGCTGCCGAAAATTAATTACATCCGGAAAGCAAATAGGCGGAAATTGCCGGGGTGCGTGCATGGCGCTATACAATGGATGGACGCTGGTATGACGTGCGCATTCGCCTGAAAGAAAACCAGCGGGACGCCACAGAAGATATCCGGTATCTTTACGTGCGCAATATGTTTGGCGAAATGATACCGATACACCGTTTTACAATTTTCTGAAGCAGGGCATAAATGACCGAAAAAGGGATAAATCAATCCCGAATACTCAGAGCTGGCCGAAGCAACTCTTTCTGTCATTTTTCATGAGTACTGCGCCACCGCATTTTACACAAAAAGAAAAAATCCACTTTGTTCGCTTTGTCTGGAGCAGCTTTACAAACACCGCGATTTAGCTTTGACAACGCGCGTGCAAAGCATTCTGTGAACATATGGAAATATACCGTTCGTGGAGAAACAGAATCTTTCTGGCCCTCAAGGGAGTGGCCATGGGAATTGCAGATATGGTGCCGGGTATATCTGGAGGAACCATAGCCCTGGTCAGCGGAATCTATGATCATTTTATTCAGGCACTTGCTTCCGTAAAAATCAGCCACGCTATAAGCCTGCTGGCCCTGCTGTCGCCCAAACAAACGGTGCGGGAAAAAGCTAGACAGGAAATCATGAGCATTGAATGGAATTTTCTGATTACGCTCGTTGCCGGTATAGCAACGGCCATACTTGTCATGTCGCGGATTGTTCCCTTTTTGCTGGAAAGTTTTCCCTTCTATACGTACGCTTTTTTCTTTGGACTCATTTTCGTCTCTATTTCTGTTCCCTACCGAAAAATGGAACACAATCCAGCAGAATACATTCTGATTGTAGTCTTTACCGTTTTGGCCTTTTTACTCACAGGTATTGATAACCAGCTCGCGGGCAGCAAAAATCCCGTGTACCTGTTTGTATCCGGGTTTCTGGGAATTTCTGCCATGGTATTGCCCGGCATTTCTGGATCGTATATCCTTGTACTGCTGGGCTCCTACCCCATTGTACTGACCGCGCTGCATGGATTCGATTTTACTATAATTATACCTTTTCTTTTTGGCATAGGCGCAGGAATTCTCGCATTCATTCCATTTCTAAAAACGCTGCTTAACCTGTGGCATTCACTCACCATGGCAGCCCTGACCGGTCTGCTGATTGGTTCCATGCGCGCCATGTGGCCATTTGTTCCAAGTATAGAACAACCAGACCATGCCATTGCCTCGGCGGTTCTCTTTATGTTCGCTGGCGGAGCTGTTCTGATTCTGCTGGAAATTATATCTCAGCGCGGACAGGATCCAGAGGGCCCCCTTTAATTGCCAGACAACAATCTAAAATAATCGAGATGGGTCTGGTGTATCATTCGCAAAATGAATTGAATAAAATGGGTATCGTCTGTATGGGCCGATTCTAACGCGGCAATATATTCTGCTCTCACAACGGGCGGAATAACAGCAGGAAGATACCCGTTCTGAAGCAACACCAGATTCATCAGCAAACGGGCCACCCTTCCATTGCCGTCAATAAAAGGGTGGATAAAGACAAAATCTTTATGTATTTTTGCAGACAGGATTGCAGGATGCATATTTCCTTTATGGGATTCCTGTTCTAAAAAAAAAATCTGTATTTTCTCCGGAATGCTGGCGGGTTGAGCCACTGGATACCGGGAACCAGAAATAATAACCATGGATTCTCTGTATTTCCCGGCGTTTTGTGGATCTATTTTCTGATAAAATAATTTGTGAAGCCACAGAATTTCTGCCTCTGAAAAAGTCTGCGATTGAATCAAAGTAAACAGAAAATCAAAGGCCTCTGCATGGCCTATAGCCTCAAGATGATCACGCAAGGGTTTTCCGCATACAGTGAGCCCATCTTCCAGAATAATCCTGGTTTCGGATTCTGAAAGGGTGTTTCCCTCAAGGGCATTGCTTGCCCACGAAAGTCCAACGCGAAAATAATCTTGAATTCCTCGTAAATGCCCGGCATCGAGAGAACGGAGAGCAAATATTTTCTCGCGTGCAAGATCAATTTTGCTGAGCAGATCTAACATGGTTCATTTTCTAAAAATGCCATAGTACGGCTATTGTTATCTTAGCCGAGCAACGCCCGCTGTTGTTTTACAAAAGCCGTTTAGGAAATCGTTGCCGCTGTGCCCCTCCGAATTGTTATGCCATACTGGAGCACAATTTTGGGAAAACAACACAGGCTGCTTATGCTGCATAAGCCAAAAGGATATGTCGTAACAACGAGCGATGAACTTGGCCGCAAAACAGTTTACGAACTGCTGCCGCCTTTCGCGAGAGAAGAAAAATGGAACCCGATTGGTCGGCTCGATATGGATTCCCGTGGCCTGCTGCTCTTTACCAGACAAGGAAAAATTCAGGATCTGTTGACAAAACCCGGCCACACGACAAAAATGTACGATATCTGGCTGCGCGGCCACATAACCGAAGAACATCTGCAAAAAGCCCTCCAAGGCATCCAGACTCCCGATGGCATTCTCAAAGCCGCAAAAATAGAGAGGCTTGGCGGCATAGGCCATAAAAGCCATATCGCTGTAGAACTCGACGAGGGGAAAAACAGGCATTTGCGCAAACTGTTTGGAAATCTATCGGATCCTGAAACCGGCACGCCGCTCAAAGTTCTGGAGCTTAAGCGCATCCAGATAGGAAACATGGAACTCGACATACCATCCGGAAAGTGGCGTTTTTTAACAGAAAGCGAAGAAGCGGAGTTATTGTACGACTTTTAAGGAGATCTTTCCCAAAGGCAAAGATCTCCCTGCGCCTGATTTTAATTCAACTCAAGCAGAGTTTCAATTTTTGCCCACGCAGCGTTGCGATTCTCGTTATAGGTATCAATATGAGATTCGTCATCAGATTCCAGGTACTCTACATACGCAGCAGCTTCTCCCGCAAGAAGTTCATACGTGGTGATCATTTCTTTTACGAAATCGACATCATTGGCTGAGAGATACTTTTTATCGAGAAGCCCCTGCAGGCGGGTGATAAACTGTTTGGATATGTCTGAGTACGAACGCAGCAAAGAAATGGCTGTTTCCTTATCGTATGTTTCTTTCACGTAGCCATCGGCAGTTGCTCCAATGGAAATATACATGAGATACATTCCCTGTCCGGAAAACGCACCGAGCGCTTCTTCGAGAGCACCAATTTTTTGCTGAACATTCTGCGCAGAGACGGGAACAGATACGGCGAGCAGCATCGCCACCGCGAGACTTTTGAACATTGTTTTCATTGTTTTCTCCTTGCCGCCATAGGCAGGGAGACCCCACGATACGGAAGCAATGCATTGTAAGAATTGGTGTGAATAGTCAATACAAATTTACGCAAGCGTTCTTTTCACCGCAGCGATAATCTTTTCTACAGAAGGCAGAGCCGCCTCCTCCAAAGGAAACGCATAGGGCATGGGCACGTCTTCACCGGACACAATCTCTACCGGTGCATCGAGAGAGTCAAAGGCTTCGCGCGAAACGAGGGCTGCAATGTGATCCCCAAACGAAGCAACCGGCCAGGATTCTTGTACAATCACCGCCCTTTTTGTTTTACGAACAGAAGAAAGAATTGTCTCTGAGTCGAGCGGCCTGAGCGTGCGGGGATCGACGAGTTCCACGGAAATTCCCTCTGCCTCCAGTTTTTCTATGGCCTGCATGGCCGTGAAATACATGATACCCCATGTGATAATGGAAACATCGGATCCCTGTTTCTTGACCTCTGCCTTGCCAATGGGGATAAGGTATTCTTCCTCTGGAACTTCTCCGGTGTAATTATAGGCTTTTTCTGCCTCCATGAAAATTACGACATCGTCATCGCGGATGGCACTTTTGAGCAGTCCCTTGTAATCGTGCGGCGTTGACGGAACAATGACCTTAAGCCCCGGAACATACGCAAAGTAGTTTTCGAAAGTCTGGGAATGCTGTGCCCCGAGCGAACCGCCTGCTCCCTGTGGTCCGCGAAACACCATGGGCAGCGTGAACTGTCCTCCCGACATATAGCGCATTTTAGCGGCATTGTTGATAATTTGATCAATGGCCACAAGAGAAAAATTCCAGGTCATAAATTCTATGATAGGGCGCAGACCCGTGAGCGCAGCGCCAATGCCAACGCCCGCGAATCCTTCTTCTGCAATGGGTGTATCGATAACTCGATTATCGCCGTATTTAGCGAGCAGACCTTGGGTTACTTTGTAAGCACCGTTGTAATGACCTACTTCTTCTCCCATGATGAAAACATTTTTGTCGCGGGCCATTTCTTCGTCAATGGCCTGGTTGAGTGCTTCGCGGATGGTTATGACCGGCATGAGCTTTTTTGGAAACTCCGTTCAGGGGTACAAGTATTTTAAGGATTGCGGAGCCGATTTTGCGCCCGAATTTCTATATGCAAAAGTAAAAGGTTCGCCATAGGGAACCTTTATCCAATAAAAATTTTGAAAAAATAATTCGATCCTTTTATATCCACCGTTTGCAATTTTCATTCTCGCTATTTGTGGAATCGCCTCGAAAACGAGCAATATACCGGCAGCCACTTTGGCGACAATTCATTTCCTATTGTCAAGTATGTGCTGCCCGCATAGGGCTTCCTTATGCTTGCCAGCACAGGAAAACATTAAATTCTACCCAATGGCTTTTCCCCTGCAGGAATATTTGCGCGAATACGCAACGGAACTGGAGCAATCGCCTTTGCGCGTGGCACTCCTCGACTCCCCGGCTGATCCATCTGGCCTTGCCGCAGGCAGCGCGCGAACCTGCTACAGCAACAATGGGCTTATTACTCCCCAGGACAGCCATGAACGCAATCCAGAACTTTCCCGCAAGGTGCTCCGGAATACTCTCGATTCCGGGCATCTCACGACCCGGCAGCACTCCCAGTTTGTTTTTGCCATAGAAGGAATTTCGCGGCATCTCATTCACGATTATCTGCATGCTCATCCCTATTACAATTCCGAGCAGGTTTCGCAGCGGTACACGCGCACGCATTCAGGAAAAGACTGGTACTCGCTTCCACCTGTCCTCCAGACGCGCGTGGTATACGAACACATGCAGGCGATGGTAGCGGCCTACGAAAACATTACGACCCTGCTCATGCAACCGGCAGCCGATCTGCATTACGGTAGATTTCGCACCAGGGAGCGCAATGCCACAAACGATCGGGCTGTACAAAAAAAAACAATGGAAGTCGCCCGCTACAGTCTGCCCGTTTCTACCACTGCCTATCTGTATCACACCGTATCACAGCTCACATTAATGCGCTATGCATTAACCATACACTCAACTGGTCTTACCGAGCAGATTGTTCTCGTTCTAAAAATGCTGCAAGCCGTCCTTTCCAGGCATCCCGAACTTGCCAGCGAGTTTCCGTACCCCATGGAAACAGACCGGGCGGAAGTATCCCCGGCACAGGCCGAACGGGCCAACAATCTGTTTGACGAATCGCTCCAGGGAAAAAACGCGCGGCTGCTGGCGTACCCAGCTTCGCCCGATGAACTTCTTAAACTGGGCTGGTTATCGGCGGTGGGAAGCGAACCACCCTCTACCGAAGAAATTCTGCGCGCGTTGCTCTCTCCCGAAAAAAACCCCGGAACGGCCTCTGTGCTGTACCCGCTTACATTAGATGCATCATCGAGAATTCTACAGATTCTGACTTTTCAATTTCAGAAAAAAATATCACATACGGCAGATTCTCAGGCGCAGCGACACAGAACCATACCCGGAACGCGACCCAACCTGCCCTCTCAGATTTCTCTACAAACTGAATTTGTTACACCGGCTTTGCTTCAACATTCCGAACAAGCTCTCGGGGTATACCATGACTCCATGGAAAAAACTTTTGCTCTGATTCGCAGCCTGTTCAACCAGGGAATTTCTCTTTACGATTTAGCTTATTTAATCCCTAATTCTTTTCCGGTGCGCTATGTGGAATCTTCTGATCTGTTAAATCTGTTTCACCGCTTTAAGACTCGTCTGTGTTTTAACGCCCAGGAAGAAATATGGAGTTCCACGCAACGGGAAGCACTCTCCATGGCAGAAGTGTTTCCTGCCCTCGAACCGTATCTCGCTGCTCCCTGTGCATTGCGACACTCCATTCAACCGCGCTGCCCCGAAGGCAGCCATTATTGCGGAGTTAAAGTCTGGAAAATTCCATTGAGTGAGCAAACCCGGGTGATATAAATTACATGCGAAGAGCTTCTGATGGGGAATATTTTTTTACCGTTCGGGCCGGCAGCATGGCGGCCAACACAGGCACGACTAGAGCCATGCCCACGACAATGAAAATATCGCTCCAGTGCAGAACGGGGTAGAGAATATACTCCACCGGCATGTCTATCTCACGCATCATCGATTCCAGATTAATTCCCGTATAAGACAAAACTTTTACGATAGAAAATCCAATCACAGCACCAGGCACTCCGCCAAGAATTCCTATAATTCCGCCCTCGGCTGCAAACAGTGTAAACATTTCGCGCTCGGTAAATCCTATCGCCTTGAGCGTTCCGATTTCACGCATTCTCTCGAACAAAACCATGATCATCGTGTTGATAATAACGAAAGAAGCAAGAAAAAGAATGAGAAGCTCAAAGACCACATATATATACTTTGCACTTTCTAAATAATCGTACATTCCCCCAAGCTGTTCTTTATACGTTTTTGAAACTACCCCGGCAGGCAGCAGGGACGATATTTCAGCAGAAAATAAATCCGCTCGTTTTATCTCTTTCAGATAGATATAGATTTCCGTGCTCTCCGAGGGCAGTATTTTTAAGAGTCGTCGCGCACTGTCGGGACTGATAAAAAAAACTTTTTCGTCAAACTCGCGAACATGCATGGAAAAAATAGCTTCAATCGGCAGCTTTATTCCACCAAGCCCCCCCTCGGATGTTTTTGTTGCAATCAGCAGCTGGTCTCCCGGTGTAACGCCCAGTTTGTCAGCCAGTTCAGATCCAATCACAATTCCTTTTCCTGTAATGTTTCCTTTCACGATTCTCTCTGCAATAGGGAACCCGGATTTAGCAACATCGAGCCCCATTCCCATAGCCTGCACCGTCATATCGCCATGGCCCAGCAGAATACCAAATCGAAAGCGCTCTTCTACTGAAAGAACATCCTCCCGTTCTGCGAGAGCTTTTTTCAATGCTCCTGCCTCAGGGATAATTTCATCGACCGGCATAAACTTTTCCCGTCTCAAATATTCTTCCGAAGTAATTCTTACGTGGGCTGTCTGGTATTGAACGTAGCTGCCAAGCATGAGTTCCATGAGACCATTGATCCAGCCATAGATTAAGCCTGTCAGCATGGCGCCGGCAAAAACAGAAAGACCTGTAACCAGCGAACGGCGCATATTTCTGCGGATATTGCGAAATGCTAATTCTAACAACATGGTATCTCCTTAAATGGTTCTAAGTAGTTCTCAGTGCTTCTGCGGGATCCATTTTCATGGCGCGCCTTGCCGGCAGATACGCCGCTAACGCAGATGCCAGAGTAGATAAAGTCACAGGCACAATATAATGTTCCGGATTCCAGGTGGTGCGCACAATGCTTAAAAAGCCAATGCCCATATCGTCCCCGAGACCTTCCATAATCGCTCCATAGTCAAGCCCAACCGTAGAGAGATAAGCGTTAAACAGGGCACCGAGCAGTGCTCCAAGGAGCGAACCAATAAAACCTACAATGGCTCCTTCCAGTACAAATATATTCCGCACTTCAGAATCCGAAAATCCTATCGCCTTGAGCGTTCCGATTTCTTTTCTTTTCTCGAATACAGAAATCAGAACTGTGTTTACGATACCGATCATTGCTATAATGAGAATAAAGAACAAAATTATCTGAGACATTTTTCCTTTTGTCTGCATGGTCTGCGTGAAGCCGTGAGACATTTCATCCCAGCTTTGGATGCTTACTCCGGAAGTACGCTTTCTCAACCGTTCCGCCGTTTTTGCTGCTGTTTTAAGATTGTCCGTCTTAACTGCTATCTCTGTGGCTGCTCCCGGTGTGCCCAGTACATTGCTGGCAAGAGCAATATCGATAAAGATTCTCGTTTTGTTTCCAGCCGGATCGGGAGATTTCAACAATGCAGCAACCCAGAGCTCCAGAGAATAATAGGCTCCGGCTTTTGTGCGAAACGTAATATAAAAAGGATCCCCCGGATATAAAGACATTTCCTTTGCAAGATCCGCACCAACGACAGCACCGGTTGGATCAAAAGAACCGTCCGTAAAATACTCTCCGAGCCCAAATACGGAATCGTCTGCCTGCGGATCTATACCCGTTACGAGAACGGGAGTGTCGTCCAGACCATTGTCCATTTCTGCAGAAAAAAGGATGCGCGGTGCTACCCCAAGAACAGAAGGATCTTTCCGGATTGACTCCATTACAGCAGAAGAATTTTCCATAAAGTTTTCCGGATCAAACGGAAAATCTTTATCATACTTATCACTTCTCGCTTTAATATGGCCGCTTTCAAAATTGATGATGCTCTCAAAGGCTGCCCGGTCAAACCCTTCAAAGAGCGCGGACAGCAGAATATAAAAGGAGACGCCAAAAACGAGCATCGAAAAAGTAAGAACTGTTCGCCTTTTATTGCGCAGAATATTTTTTGCCGCAAGCGAAAGCACATACGATTTCATTTTCTTTTCCTCTTTTTGGAATCTTCGTGTATCTCTCCGTCGCGAAGCAGAATCAGGCGCCCCGCTCTATCCATGACCATTGTATCATGGGTGGAAAAAAGAAATGTAGTCCCTTCCTCTTTATTGATTTTAAGCATGAGATCAATAATGGATTCTCCGGTTTTGGAATCAAGGTTGGCCGTTGGCTCGTCTGCAAGAATTAGTTTAGGCTTTTTAACGAGAGCACGGGCAATGGAAACGCGCTGCTGCTGCCCGCCCGATATTTCCAGAGGCTTTCTGTCTTCAAAGCCAGATAGGCCAACCGCAGTTAAGACCTCACTAACTCTCTGCCGGGCGGTTTCTTTTTCGTAGCTTGGTAACAGGCGCAGCGGCATTTCCACATTTTCGGCAACGGTGAGCACGGGTATCAGATTGTATGTCTGAAAAATAAAACCAAAATTTTGCCGACGCAAAAAAGCCTGCTCCTTAGGATTTTTACTCACTATGTCTTCGCCGAGAAAAAGGATCTGGCCACTGTCGGGATGATCCAGCAGTCCAATGCAATTGAGAAGAGTCGTTTTGCCAGAACCAGATGGACCTGCTATCGCCGTAAATTCTCCCTCTTTTATTTTTAGCGTGATATTTTTTAGAGCGTTGACGCGGACTTCTCCGGCCACATAGATTTTTTCCAGGTTCTGAATTTCTAACAGCATAAAGCCTCCCTTAAAATTTTCCTTCCACCCTGACCAGCGTAGTCGCTGCGCCGTACAGATCCTGAGAGAATTCTGTCTGGCCTGTGGCCGTTGGCAGCACAAAAAGCAATGTAGCAGACAGGCCAGTACTCAAAAATGTTGTCACCGAAGGTAAAAGCAGAGTGCTGCCATCGGTGGCATTGATGAACGCCATAACGCCCATCTGCAAAAATTCATCCGGAATATAATTAGCAGAAAAAAAGGCGTAATATTCTGCACTAAGGTAAGCAGTTTCGGAGGTTTCATATTCTGCGGGATTGTCGGCTCCCGACTGGTTATAGTATCCGCCTGCATCAAAAAACCATTGCGCATTCACGCTGTAATCCATTCCGGCAACGGCTTCATTGTATCGGTAGTTTCCTTCGTCAGAGAGAACCGTGTTCCAGGAACCATGAAAGCCAGCCCCATAATCTCCTTTCAGAAATATTCCGGCATTGTTGTGGTCTGCCCTTGCGTGGGATACAACAAGGCCCCCCTGCATTCCAGAAAAGTGAAAACCAGGAGAAATACCCCAAAAAGGATCATAGTTAAATGGGTTGGGAGAACCAGCATAGACAAGCAGTTCAGAAGTATCCTGCCAGTTGACAGTTTGCGAAGCCAGCAGAAATCCTTCCCGCGTATAAGATAAATCCGAAAAAGTTACGAGCTTGCGAATTTCAAAAGGATTGAACAGGCCGCCGTTGCCAACATTGACAAAGGCCTTGCCCAGCGTTGTCGTGCCAATCCCGGAGGTGTAGCGCAAAAACGAGCGCATCAGTTTTACGTCTTCGGAGCGACCGTTGCCCGAAGTGGATCCCACAGATGAACCCTCATAAAAATATGCCCTGGCATCGCCGTAATATTTCCAGTCTTCGTTTTCTGCCTCGAGAACAATGCCCGTCTCCAGAATATTGTTAAACTCATGTAACTTATCAGAATAGGCAGCAGACTCCCGCCGGGAGGTCACCATGGCATCATTGCGCAATGCTCCCGTCAAAGATATCTCCGAAGCAAGAAGAGCAAACGGTAAAATAAATGATCCGATATATCTCATTCCTACTTTCTCAGGTTTTTATGAGTAAACACAGAATCCGCAAGCTCTCCATTTATTTCTATACTGTGCAGTATCAGTGTCGTTTTACTGTTCTTGCGGCGCTTGTCCTCAATCACGGTTTTTGTGGGAACATATTTTCCCTGGAACAGTTTAATATCCTGCAATTCCATCGTTTTCAGAAGCCGCCCTCCGTGGGCATACAGCTCCACAGAATGCGCCGTGTACCATTCTTTATCTACAAAAATAATCTGGCGGGCAAACAAAGCCTCAGGAGTTTTCGCAGCCAGTTCAACCTGGTAGCAGCTCCTACCCCGTATAGTTTTGTCTTCTAAAAGTTTTGCCGAATAATCTTCCTCTAATTTTTCGGCGCGCATCATATCCTCATAACTCAGGTCAGAACCCATCATACCCTGGCGCAGCATATGCCCGGAAATCTTCATGATGTCGTCCGCATCGGGAAAATAAATCCACAGTTCATTATTTAGTTTAAGATATTTAACTCCTTTATCGGCGGGATTCGTAAATTCAATGAAGGCCTTCTCGCCCCTGCTCGCGCCATAACCCGTCATGGTTTTCTTAAGCTCGCGGCTGCCCCTCGTAATCACCATGGTGGCCGTATATTTCTGTGTTACAAAATCTTCGTTGGAATCGACGCGACGAATAATATCCATGGCCGATTCCGGATGCAACAGCGATGTCACTGCCAGAGTAAAAAAAATTGCGCGAATTTTGCTCATGGTAAGATAAGGGGGGGAAAGTTGTGCGACTGGCAAGTTTTTTTTAAGGACAATTCACTATCCGCAACCCTGTCCGTTATTGCTCATGAATCAAATCAAACTGTATCGCCAGAGCGACGGATTAAGCTAATAGAACATTCTCGTCGTTGAGACGGACAGCCAGCATGGTAAGGTCATCTGCCGGAATTGTTTTTTCCGTAAATCGGATAACTTCTCCCGCCATCAAATCGACAACTCTCTCGACTGAGAGAGTCCGCGTAATCTTCAAAAACTGAAAAATTCTCTCCTCTCCAAATTGTTCAACTTTGACGTTTTCCGCTTCGGATAATCCGTCGGAATACAGGAAAACAGTATCGCCCTGAGAAAGAACAATTTTTTTGGTTTCAAAGGTTCTGCCACCCTTAATCCCCAGAGGAGGTCCCTGGGTTTGCAGAACTTCTAATCCGCCGTTTCCCTTGACGAGCACCTGCGGCCAGTGCCCGCCAGATGAATATTTCAGCTCTTTTTTATCTCTGTCAAACACACCCAAGAAAATAGTAAAGAACATACCGGCCTGGGAGCTTGCCAGAAGAATATCGTTTATGTTTCTAAGGATATATCCGGGCGATGTGTGCATGTTGGTAGATATTCGAAGCAGGCTGCGCAGCATCACCGTATACAAAGCCGCACTGTAAGATTTTCCAGATACATCGGCTAAATAGAAAAATGTTAAATTATCTTTTTCAAACACGTCGTAAAAATCTCCGCTCACAATTTCAGAAGGATTGTTGAGCGAGTGAACGGTAAGCATGCCATAACGGCCATTGCGGGGAAACGACTGCACCTGTATGGTGCGCGCAAGTTCTAATTCCGACTTTAAGCGGCTCTGCTCCTCTTCCTCTGCCTTCACCAGTTTCATTTTTTCGAGAGCAGCGTGCAGTGATTCCGCGAGCTCTCCAAATTCATCTGTACTTTGAGAATTCCCAGTAGAGCTGCCAGAAGCAATAGACTCTGCAAGGTGGGTAAGGTGGCGGATCGGGTTAATAAAACCGGCCTTCCACATATAGGGGGCAAGAAGAAAATAGAGGCCACTGGCAGCGAGCAGAATGTTGAGCGATACGAGAATATAGCGATGAATCGTGGTGCGCAAAGGAATCCGGTCAAAAAACAATCTGCGGGTCCTTCCATCCTCTGCAGCAACGTCTGCCACATAATGAACCTGCCCTTGGTACATCACGGAACGCAAATTCGTATGCTGTGGCAGGCCGGGAAGAGTCTCCAGTTTTACAACGCCTGTAGGCATATGGTTTTCGTTATCGGGATGGGCTTGCGCAAAACTAAAGGCAGACATTTCCATCTGCATGTAACCGTTAGCGCGAATGGAAACAGCGCCCGCATAGGTAAACAGCATGAACGAAATGGTGAGAATAAAAAAGCCAACGATGGTGAGCTTGCGCGAAAAGCTCATTTTCATGAGATCATAATTAATAATGGCGTAGGCAAAAAAGAATACGAGAATGGGAGCCGCCACAGGGCTAAAGCCGGAATACGCTGAAATCCCCACAGCGGGAAGCAGCACGGCGACAAGGAGAGCCCAACCCATGGAAACGGCTATCCCCCAAAAAATAAATATGGATGCCTTGCGTTCCTGCTCCTGAAACAGGCGCACTTTCTTATAGGCTGTGGCACCGACTACAAAATAAGAGAACAGGAGATACATGATAAAAAAGAGCTTACCCTTTAGATCCGGATAGGCAATTACAAAAGTATCGTGTTCCGAAAGAACTCGGGTAGAAAACGTTATCGCAGATTCCGGCAAAAAAGACAAAACGATAACGGTATAACTGAGCCCCGTTGCTATGAGCATAATAACGTCTAACCAGCGGATACTGAGTCGCCGGGGAAAATGATAAATCAGGCTTAACAGGGAGTGTATAGTTAAAGCGACAGATGGTATCTGCACGTAGCGGTGTATAAATGCGGCTGTGTTCGCGTCTGTAGTATTGGAAGAAAACGTATACGCAGTAAGCCATGCGGAAATAGCTGCGGCAAACAGGGCAAAGCGGTTTTTTTCTTTGCGGTTGGGTGGAACGAGCAAAATATAAACTGCGGTAATAAACAGAAAAAAAATGCTTGCAATTACCGGAATTGCGTTCTCCTGGAGAAGAACCATTTCACCAGTAAATGGATTTCACTGTTCCAGTAAAGAAATTATTTATAGGACATAATATAGAGGAGTCTGTAACAGGCCGGGAAGGTCGACTCCTGAAAATCGAGGACAGCTAAATGACGGAAAATACAAAAATACTGGAATTCACAGTAACGGCAGAACACGATGGCTTCTCGGTACATCGCTTTCTGCATTTGCACCTCGATTATCTCTCGGCAGACGCTTGGAAGCGAAAAATATGGAAAGGCATGGTAGAAGTCTCCGGGGAAAAAATTACGCAAAGCAGAAACCTTGCAACCGGAGAACAGGTTCGCGTTACCCTGCCAGACAAAACAGAACCCGAAGTCGATACATCTTATGAGATTATCCTGAAAGAAGAATCTTTTATTATTATACACAAATCGGGAAACCTGCCTGTCCACCCTTCCGGTGTTTACTTTGATAACACCCTCACGCATCTGTACCGCAAACAACACGGAGAAATTCTTCTACCGGTTCACAGAATCGACCGCGAAACCAGCGGTCTGCTGGTTCTAGCAAGAAACAAAGCCGCAGACAGAGAGCTCAAGAAAAGTTTTGAAAACAGACAGGCCGGGCGCGAATACGAAGCAGTCGTCCATGGTCTTTTTCCACAAGCACTTTCTGCAAGTGGATTCATCTGCGAAGATACGTCCAGCCAGTGGCGCGGCAGAAAATCCATTTTTGCCGAAGACAAAGCGCGCTTAAAAGGCTGTGCAGAAGCGACATCCCATTTTGTGCGTCTACAGACTTTTGAACGGGAAGGAATCTGGTACTCGCGGCTGTTTGTATCCCTGCGGCAAGGGCGAAAAAACCAGATCCGCGCGACGCTTACCCATCTCGGGTTTCCCATTCTGGGCGATATGCTGTACGCAAAAGACGAAACACTGTATAGAAAATATACGACGGGAGAACTTTCCGAACAGGAAGCCCGCGAAACATTGCGCATTCATGGAATGGCGCTGCACAGTTCTTTTCTGGCTTTTCCGCACCCGTTTGAAAACCGCCTGGTTGCAGCCAGAACCAGCATGCCACCCCTGCGCTGGCGATAAAATTTGACTTTTCAGAAAGAAGCCATTTTGTACTGTATATTATGGTTAGTCAGATAATAAAATGGATTGTGTACGCCCTCATGTTTTACTTTCTCTGGAAAATGTTCTTTGGTGGCGGAGAAGAAAAACAGAATGAACAAATTGAAATAAAAGAGAAAGAAGTTCCTCCTCCCAAAGAAAAGGACATTACAGACAAGGCAGAAATCCTGCGGCAGGAAAGGCTGAAAAAAAAGTGAAGGCAAACCTTAATGAGCAGGCTGTTGAAAAACAACAACCTGCTAAGTGGACAACTGTTATTCCCCGGCAGTAAACAAATAGTCTACACCCAGATTAAACGAAGCATTCACGTAATCTGTCTGGGTATCAAACAGGGCATGCATGCGCAGGTTTTCGTTTGGCTGGTATGTCGCACCAAAACCGTAACCCAGAGTAAAGGAACCCATTCCATCGGCATTATCCTTGCTCACCGTTTTGGGCTTGGAATCAGTTATAAGACCCGTGCTGTAAATGGTCGTCTTGGTGTTCACGCCCGCCTGCAGAGAGAGGTTCTTGCTTTGCGTTACAAAAAACTTGAACATCATGGGCATGGTGAAGTAAGTACCAATTTCGCTCACGGGAGCATGATCTCCACCGGCAAGAGGCTTCACGTCAAAGTATTTTCCCTCTACGGAAACTCCCGGATTCACGAAAAAGGAGGATTCTTTGCCGAGCGGCAGTTTGAATGTATAGAAAGGATTCACTAAATAGTTGAGGCCCGTATATTCATTGGCATGCGTTGTATCGCTTTTTTCGCCTTTCGTGTTGATAAAATACACTTCTGCTAACCAGCCCAAAAAATTTGCTCCGAGCGGAATCCAGCCCTCACTGGCTACTTCTATCGCGTAACCCTTCCCATAAATATTGTCGTAATCTGGAACGGTATCTCCATCGAGATCGAATGTGTAACCCGTATTGGTTTTTGTTCCCGCAGCGTTTTTCACGTCGTCAAGAATGGTAGCTCCAATCCCCAATGTCCAGGCAGAGGCAAGGTTAGCCGTTGAACTTCCCATATTGATACCGTATTTCTGGACAGTTTTAGACCACTCCAGATCCGTATCGGTATATTTTTGCGAATTATCTGCGACATCGGCAAAGAGAGCTACGCCAAAACCGCCAAAGGTTGTGCCGATTTGTCCAGTCGTGCGGAAATCCTTTACCGTGGTTTTTTTGATTCCGTCGTCATTAAAGGTGCTCTTATTTTTTTGGCCGAAAGCAACATAGAGAGGAATTCCTATTTCCATGCGTGCAGATGCAGCGGCTTCACTGTTATCTCCCGTGCCATCGAACTGGTTCTTTCCGTAAACCATGGAGAAGTTGTTTTGTTTTCCCTCTTGGTAAAAACCGGCTACGGTATTGGTGTCCCAGGTGTCGGTAATGTAATCAAAGCTTACCCCCGCGCGATTTGGCAGCGATCTGTTAAACACATTGATATTGGCGAACACAGCGCTTTGCGCCATGGCCAGAATAAGAATCGAAACTACTTTTTTATTCATGGGTATCTCCTTAACGAAAATTGTTTCATTAATCTATTTATTGGTCCATCGTCAAGCAGGAAAAGGCACT
>DYPL01000090.1 GCA_020719945.1 Turneriella parva | reverse complement strand
GTAGGTACTAAACCGTGAGTATGAGACATAATACAGCCGGGGCTTAGTAGGTACTAAAACTTTTGGTAGGTACTAAAACCCGTGAGTATGTGACATAATGCCGGGGCTCCCCCCCCCAAGCTCCCCCTGGGATAACTCTATTAGGAAAATTTCTGGTGCATTATCCGCACTGGGTTACAATGCGCAGACCGTGCAGGCGTCTTCGTTGTCGTCAAAAACATCGGAGAGAGATTTGTTGCCACGGGTGGCAAGCTCTCTCTCTTTGCGGTGTTCGTATTCGCGTTTGATTTCTTCTTTGCGGGCAATGATTTCGCGCAGAGTTTCTCCTTCGTTCCACGTATACACGCGGCCATCGCTGTGGGCGCTTTCGTACTCTGCTGCCTGTTCAAACAGATCGGGATGGTTTTCGTGCAGGCCTACCCATTCTATTTTCCGCTGGAAAAAGCAAAAAAAGCAGCCAGATCGAGAGCGCCAGTTATAGTAGGCTGGCAGGCCCAGACTGGCGTCTTCGAGAATCTTACGCACGCCTGCTAAATCGATTCCTTCTTCTATGAACGGAAACACGGATTGAATATTGGGCCGTGTTGGCATATAGCCGGAGCGATTTTCGTCTGCGCGGATGGCCACATAGCTGATGGCCTCATCGTTGCCAATAAATTCTTCGAGGGGTTTGAGCTTTAGGCTTACCGTACACCAGCGCTGCTTTGCCGATGGAAGAAAACCATTATTGAGTTCGAGAAAGTGATCAAAGCCTTTGTCGGCGCTTAGATACTCAATGCGGATGCCCAGCCTTGCTTTGAGTCTGTCGAGGAAGTCGTATGTTTCTGGAATTTCTTTGTGCGTGTCTGTGAAAAAGTATTCCATCTGTGGAAATTTATCGTGAAGATATACGGCTAAGGCTGCCGAATCTTTTCCACCCGAGAGGCCTAAAATGTGTCGCACTTTTTTCACGATAGCTTTTCCTTGCTGTTCTTGATTTCTTTCGCGGTGGCTTTGGAAATTTCGCTTTCTATTTGGGTCTGGAGTTGAATCACTTCTTTTGCAAGTTTCAGCAACAATACTTTTTTAGCGGCAGCCGGTGAACTCGTATTTTGTAAGATTTGTTCGATTTTTTCGAGATGCTGTTCGAGTTCTTTCTCTATGGATTTTTCTAATGAAATAATTTCTCTGGATTCTTCCCCATTGGGTTTAGTGATTGTGACGAGAGCGCTTTCAAATCCGGAAGATTTTGCAGAAGATTTATGGACGAGAAAATACAGTCTCTTGAAAGCGCCCGCTGTTTCGGAGAGTTTTATTTCAAAACTGTCTATATCTGCATCTTTCCAGTTATTGGTGGGTTTATCTGCAACGACCATGGCTGCTTTTTCGAGCCATTCCTGTTGGGTAGAATTTGTTTCGGAAAAAACCCGTGCCAATGCGGAAACATTGGGATGTAGAATTTTGGAGGCGAGAAGGTGAGTCGATTGTCCCGTGACAATGGTTCGGAAGTAGGAGAGGGCTTCTTCTGCATTCATTTTTGGGTTTTGGTCAAAGGCCGCATAAAATCTTTTTGCGACAGTTTGCAGTAGAGCGGGGTATGCTTCCTGGAGTTCTAATAATCCTGCGTGGATTCTTTTTTTGAGAGTTTCCAGTTCTGTGGGTGTTGTATTTTCGGAAAGCTCTATTCCTGTTGCTTGGGGAAGGCTGCGAAAGAGCAGTTCTTCTGGTTCGCGTGCGTTTGCTAAGGCTTTGCGGATTTGTGCGGCGGTTTCGGAGATATTGCTCGTTTGTTTTGCATAATTTGTGAGTGAGGAGTAAAACCGGATGAATGGTTTTACCGTTGTGACGACACTTGCTTTTGCGTCTTTTTTAAATATTTGCAGGAGAGTTCTGAAATACAGATTGTGGATTATTTGAATTTCAAAATAGCGGATTGAGAAAAACTCCGGGCGTTTGAGCAAAAGCTCTATGTGAGAGCTTTTGATTTCGGGAATGAACGTGCCTCTTTCGTACAGGGAAACGCTGTCGCGGTGGCTTAACAGTGTGGCTAAAAACAGGAGTGGAAGAATGCCATCGCGCGCGCCATAGGGCGGCTGTTTTAGTGTGTGGTACAGCGTGTTGACGGCGAGGGGCTGTTTGGTTGCTTTTTTGACCAATGCGGACATTGTTTGAAATAATGGTGTGAGATTGTTATGAGAGTCGTTTTCTTTTTGTGGGATAACAAACTGCCACTCTTCATTTTTTTCCTGGTATAATCCTGAGCGCAAGAAGAGCGATTCGCGGATGGTTGCTTCCGGGCCATTTCCTTCCATGCCAAAATTTTCTTTTCCGTAATGTGCCACGATTGCTTCTGCGAGCTTGCGCCTTGCTTTAGCTGCTTGCGTGGATAATTTGTTGCGGTGGATGAGTTCGTTCCAGAGAATGGGGCTTTTGTGAAAATGTTGGTCGAGTTCTTCGGAGAGCCATTCGTTTGCATTGGATGGTGGCTTTTCCATTTGTTTTTTCAGAATGAGGAAATTTTCTGTTTCTTGGAGGCGGCTTTCTATTTCGTTGCGCAGGGTTTCGGCAGCAAGGTGCAGGCGTTTTGCGACTTCGCTTCGCGCGACGCGGTCTGTCTGGAGGGCGGGATCTTTTGCGACGGCGTTAAGAGCTATAAATTCCGTTGCAATATCTTGCAGGACGTTGTAATCGCGCGGGCAGACGAGCAGGGTTAACTTTTCTTTTGAGTTTTGCGGTGGTTTTGTTTCTGGGTGGAGCGTGATGTACAGCGTGCCATCTGCTTCTTCTGTTTGTGTTGGAAAAAAATCTGTTGCAGCAAACATGCGTGCAAAATAGCGCAGAACGCCTTTTTTATATGAGTGCCGCCGCGCGACTACACTTGACAGGGGAAAAATATTTTGGAGGGTTTGTTCTATATTTTGTGGTAGGCTTTGCGCTTTGAGTGCGCCTTCTATATCGTAATCGCTGCCTTCATAAATGCGGTATTCATTTGCGAGTCGTCGGTATACGAGGATGCGTTGTTCTGTGAGTGTATCGAGAAGTATTTCCGATTCTCTTATACTTTTTGGTGATGGATCTTTGGCGAGGGCAAGCATGCTGAGTTTTTTGCTTGCTGGGATGCCAGCAAGGTTGAGTACGCCGATGCTTTTGACGGCTTCTATCCATTGTGGATTTTGGTGTTGGATGCTGGCAATTCTTTCTTCTATTTCTATGAACCGAGAAAATCCAGAGCGGGCAGACGCACCTGCTGATTCTAGGAAGTAATCGTACATTGTTGGGAGCATGACGAGTGCCATTTGTTTTGCGTCTTCCTTTTCGAGGAAGGACCTTAGCGAGTGTGGTTCAAACGAGCTTAAGAAGGAGAAGAGTGTGCGTTCATTTTGCGCATATCTTGCTGACAGTGCTGTCAGCACATGTGCCGATACCGGGTGTAATGGATACAGTGCTGTTATCATACGTGCGTCCATGTTTACGAGTGGTGTAATGTTTACGAGTGCGGCGGCCCATTTGGCGGACTGTTTTTCGAGATTATCTTTAAAGCGGGAGAGCTCTATGGCGTTGTCGTTCAGCTTACCCCTTTTCCTTTCTATTTTAATGTTTAGTGCTCCTGTTATCAGGGAGAGTGTATCTGCCGCGCGGTGTGCGAACGCGATGTCTTCGAAGCGGCCTTGAATTTTTTGCCATTCGTGTTTTTCTTCATTTGCCCCATACGCCCCGATGGATTGGTGGAGGAGTGCGATGATAGTGACATTATTTTGCACGGGCATTTCTGCGATACGTTGCAGGATATTGAGTGAGAGTCGATTTTCTTTTGCGTATTCTATTGCCAATCCGAGTTCATCGATGATAATGAGTTGCGGTTTTATTTCTGCTTGTTTTTGTATTATTTGCGCAGCGTCTTTATCTATTTCATTTACGGCTTTTTTGAGTGTGATTT
>DYPL01000089.1 GCA_020719945.1 Turneriella parva | reverse complement strand
CATCCGTGCCAGAAGATTACCCGGTCACAAAGTGGACAAAGTTGCATTGTCGAAAGAGAACACTCGTGCTAAACTAACTGTATCCTGGTGCACCTCATTGTCGCAGATTCCCTTCAAATTATGCTGTATTTTTCTACGTGCATCTTCAATAATCTGTCAGATATCTCTCCGGGTTGCACAGACAGAACAGAGTAAAATTCTTGACAGGCACACTCCCTCGCGAAGGAATCAGCCTGTCAGGAAGATATATGATTAACGCGAAAAAAGTAACCGTAGACGGCAATGAAGCCGTGGCGCGCGTAGCGCATAAACTCAACGAAGTAATCGCCATTTACCCCATTACTCCTTCTTCTCCCATGGGTGAACACGCAGACGACTATTCTGCAAGGGATATAAAAAATATTTGGGGCACAGTTCCGCAAATAACAGAAATGCAGAGCGAGGGCGGAGCCGCTGCCGCCGTGCACGGAGCCCTGCAAACCGGAGCTCTCTCTACCACCTTTACGGCCTCTCAGGGACTGCTTCTCATGATCCCCAATATGTACAAAATTGCGGGGGAGCTCACGCCGACTGTTTTTCACATTGCAGCCCGCTCTCTTGCAGCCCAGGCTCTGTCTATTTTTGGAGACCATGCAGATGTTATGGCAGCTCGCGGCACCGGTTTTGTCATGCTTGGCTCTGCCAATGTTCAGGAAGCGCAGGACTTTGCGCTGGTTTCCCAGGCAGCCACCTTAAAAAGCCGCCTTCCCTTTGTTCATTTCTTTGATGGATTCCGTACTTCTCACGAGGTAAATAAAATAGACGAACTGCCCGAAAGCGTTATGCGCGAAATGATAGACGACGAGCTTGTCTTTGCCCACCGCAGCCGCGCGATTCGCCCGGAAGCTCCCGTTCTGCGTGGAACCGCCATGAACCCGGATGTCTATTTTCAGGGTCGCGAAACCGTTAACCCGTACTACGCTGCCGTGCCGGCAATCATCCAGAAAGAGATGGATATTTTTGCCGAAAAAACGGGCCGCGCGTATCGCATTTACGAATACACCGGTCCGGCGGATGCAGAGCGCGTAATCGTCATCATGGGCTCCGGAGCCGAGGTCGTTTCTGAAACCATACATGCTCTTGCCCCCGAAGGCGAAAAAGTGGGTCTAATCACCGTTCGTTTGTTCCGTCCTTTTGACTCTTCCCTCTTTGTATCTGCCATTCCCTCAACCGTTCAATCCATTGCCGTTCTCGACAGAACCAAGGAACCCGGTGCCAGTGGAGAGCCTCTGTACCAGGACGTACAAACCGCCTTTATGGAAGCCTTCCAGGCTGGCAGCCTCTCTGTCATTCCGCGCATCATTGGCGGTCGCTATGGGCTTTCTTCCAAAGAGTTCACTCCGGCCATGGTCAAGGCCATCTATGACGAGTTAGCCAAAGAAAAACCCAAGAACCATTTTACTGTTGGCATCCACGACGATGTTTCCCACACTTCTCTCGATTACGATACATCGTTCACCATTGATACCTCTGAATTCCGTGGCCTGTTTTACGGTCTCGGTTCTGACGGTACCGTGAGTGCAAACAAAAACTCCATTAAAATTATCGGCGAGATGACAGATAATTATGCGCAGGGTTATTTTGTTTACGATTCCAAAAAATCCGGCTCGCTCACGATTTCCCATGTTCGCTTTGGCAAACATCCCATCAAAGCGCCCTACCTGATTGAGAGACCCAATTTTGTAGCCGTGCACCATTTTAAGTTTCTCTTTACTCTCGATGCTCTCCACAACGCCGAACAGGGAGCTACGTTTCTCCTCAATTCACATTACCCGGCAGACGATGTCTGGGATAAAATTCCAGCGCGCGTTCAGAAGCAGATTATAGACAAAAAAATTAAATTCTACGTGATCGATGCCGGCAAGGTAGCGGAGAACGCCGGCATGGGGCGGCGCATTAACACCGTGATGCAGACCGCCTTTTTTGCCATCTCCGGGTTCCTCTCCCGCGAAGAGTCCATTGCCAAAATTAAAGAAGTCGTCCACAAGACCTTTATTAAGCGCGGCGAAGAAATTGTCCGCAAAAACCATGCGGCCATTGACGCTGCCCTCTCGCATCTTGAAGAAGTGAAAGTACCCGATCATGTTACCAGTGAAATTCATCCAATTCTTGCCTATGAACCTAAAGAAGGGATGAGCGACTTCGTCAAAAAAGTGACTCTTCCCATTATGGCAGGCCTGGGCGACAACCTCCCCGTTTCTGCCATCCCCGCTGACGGTACCTGGCCAACAGGAACAGCCAAATACGACAAACTTTCCATTGCAGAAATAATTCCCGTCTGGGAAGAAGACATTTGTATCCAGTGCGGTAAATGCTCTCTCGTGTGTCCCCATTCTGCCATCCGCATTAAAGTGTACGACAAAGAAATTCTGAGCGATGCTCCTGACACCTTTAAGCACACCAAACCCAAAGGAAAAGAGTTTTCTGAAAGCGAAGCCTATACCATCCAGGTTGCTCCCGAAGACTGTACGGGCTGTGAACTTTGCGTAGACGCCTGTCCCGCCAAAAGCAAAACAGATGCCGGCAAAAGAGCCATCAACATGGAGCCGCAGCGCCCTCTCGTAGAAGAAGAGCGCAAGAACTGGGATTTCTTTCTCGATATTCCAGAAATAGACCGTTCCCGCATTGAAAAAAAGAACACCGTGCGAGGCGTTCAGTTTATGGAACCCCTCTTTGAATTTTCCGGAGCCTGTCCGGGCTGCGGCGAAACTCCCTATCTTTCCCTGATTACCCGCCTGTTTGGGGATCGCATGATGGTAGCAAACGCTACAGGTTGTTCTTCTATTTACGGAGGAAACCTACCCACTACTCCCTGGACAAAGAACAAAGATGGATATGGCCCGGCCTGGAACAACTCTCTGTTTGAGGACAATGCGGAATTTGGCCTTGGCTACCGCCTCACGGTAAACCAGAAAGAAAACCAGGCCCGCGAAATTCTCACCGCTTTTTCTGCCGACGTTGGCGATTTAGCCTCTGAAATACTGAATGCCAGCCAGAGCACAGAAGAAGAAATTGTTGCCCAGAGAAACCGCGTAGCAGAGCTCAAGAAAAAGCTGGAAAATATGCCAGGAGCATCGGCCCGCCACCTGCACTCCCTTGCAGATTATCTCGTCAAAAAGAGCATCTGGATTATCGGGGGCGACGGCTGGGCCTACGATATTGGTTACGGCGGCCTGGACCATGTTCTCGCTTCCGGCCAGAACGTGAACATTCTCGTTCTCGACACAGAAGTATACTCCAATACCGGTGGTCAGATGTCAAAAGCCACTCCTCTTGGAGCAGTGGCCAAATTTGCAGCGAGCGGAAAAAGAACAGGTAAAAAAGATCTCTTCCACCATGCACTCGACTACGGCAATGTTTACGTTGCTCGCATAGCCATGGGGGCTTCGGATGCGCAAACGGTAAAAGCAATCACAGAGGCAGAAGCCTACAACGGCGTATCTTTGATTATCGCCTATTCTCACTGTATTGCCCATGGATACGATCTCAAATATGGCAACCAGCAACAGAAGCTTGCCGTCGATTCCGGCTACTGGCCATTAATGCGTTACAACCCACTCCTAAAGAAAGAAGGCAAAAATCCTTTCGTTCTTGATTCCGCAGCTGGAAAAGTAGATCTTGGTGAGTTTATGGAACGTGAAACGCGCTTCAAAATTCTCAGCAAAATGGATCCGCAACTGGCAGAAGAACTCTACAACCAGGCGAAAAAAGCCGCCGCAGAACTCTATCGCTCTTATGAGCATTTAGCGTCTGCCCCCGAAGTAGAAAAACATGAATCTTGAAACAAAATATTTGGGATTAAAACTGAAAAATCCCATCCTGGCTTCTTCTTCGCCTCTTACCGAAAAAGTGGAAGATATGCTCCGCCTCGAAGAGGCAGGAGCC
>DYPL01000001.1:121061-127235 GCA_020719945.1 Turneriella parva | reverse complement strand
AGAATTGTCACTACACAATGAAATTCAGTGTTATTGTCAGACCCGAAGCTGAAGATGACTTAAAGAAAGCCTTTTCTTGGTATGAGGATAAGAGGATGGGATTGTGACACGAGTTCCTTCTTCAAGTTAATGGGGGACTTAACTTCATCATAAGAAATCCAGAAATTCATCCGACATAATCACTCTGGCAAGAAAGCAACTCGTGGAAAGCTTGGCTGCAAAACCCTGCCCGGGTAGGGCTCCCACTCGTCATAGGCAATACAAAGAATACTTGATCGGCCATATCAAACGCTAAAGCTATCCCTATGGCCGATATTCTCCGCACAGAAAACCTGGTGAGACGTTACGGAAAACGTACCGTGGTCAACGGAGTGTCCTTCCACATTGAACGGGGGGAAGTAGTGGGCCTGCTTGGGCCCAATGGCGCTGGAAAAACTACGTCTTTTTATATGACGGTTGGCCTGGTGCGACCAACGTCAGGAAAAATTTTTTTGGACTCGCAAGATGTAAGCCAGGTGCCCATGTACAGGCGCGCCCGGGCAGGAATAGGTTATCTTGCGCAGGAAGCTTCCATATTCCGGACGATGACCGTTCGCAAAAATATTGAATCGATTTACGAAATCCGCCGTTTCTCAAAAGCCGACATGGCGCGCGAAACCGACAGACTACTGGAAGAACTAGAGATTCGCCATGTGCAGCACCAGAACGGAATTACATTGTCTGGCGGGGAAAGGCGCCGCGCCGAAATTGCCCGCGCACTGGCCGGCGATCCTTCTTTCTTGCTCTTGGATGAACCCTTTGCGGGAGTAGACCCGATTGCCGTTAAAGATATCCAGACTGTTATTAACCATTTAAAAGAACGAAATCTTGGGATTCTCATCACAGACCACAACGTTCGCGAAACTCTAAAAATAACGGACCGTGCGTATATCATGTTTCAGGGCCAGGTTCTGGTAGAAGGCACCGCTGCAAAACTTGCCAAAGATAAAAAAGCCAAGGAAATTTACCTTGGCAATGATTTCACTCTGTAATGGGCAAACAAAAGCTATCTGCTTCATTAAAACAAAAGCTAACCGCCAAGCTGCGGCATTCGCTTTCCATCGTCCGGATGAATCAGATTGAGCTTGCCCAGCACATTTTGAATGAGCTTTCCGAAAACCCTTTTCTGGAAGAAAAATCTCCTCCACAGGAAAGTCTCGATGCACTCAATTACTATTCGTCTTCAGAAAATGCTCCAGATAAAAACCGCAAGGGTGATTTTCTGGAGCAGCGCCTCGAAGTTGTCATTTCTCTGACAGAAAATCTTTTGGAACAACTGCACCTGATGAAAATTCCGCAGCGCCTTTTGCCCTTACTGGAGCAAATTGTCACCGGTCTGAACTCGTTTGGATTTGCAATTTCTCCCCATTTTGAAACAGGCAGGCAAATGGGATATTCTTCCCGCGAAATTAAAGACGCCAGAGCTTTCCTGAAAAAACTGGAACCAACTGGCGTAGCTGCAGAAGATATGTGGGAGTCCCTGATTTGGCAGTTAGAAGAACATACAAACGATCCTGTGCTCGTGGATATTATTGAAATACTGCGCGTCAACTCCGGCTCTATTCACTCACTCGACGATACAGAGATACACAAGCTCGCTTATCTCGTGGGGCTGGAAAAAAAATCGCTCATTCAAAAACTCGACATACTGCGTTCCCTGCAAATGTTTCCCATTGCTTCCATAGACAACAGAGAGACGCAGAGAATTATTCCGGAGGTCTTTTACTTCAACTCTGGCAACACTGTAAATATTTCCATTCGTTCTACATTTTTACCGGAGCTCAGCCTGAACACAGAACTCCTCTCCTACGGAAGGGAACAATTGAACCATGAATGGTTAGAGCGTTATGAACAGGCGAAAAATCTCCTAAAGAGTATTGACTACCGCTACTCTACATTGACCCAGGTAGCAGAAGCCATTCTAATTCGCCAGCAAGCATTCTTTATCCATGGTGAATCTGCGCTCGTTCCCCTGCGCCAGCAGGAAGTAGCCGAAATGGTTGGCATCCACGTCTCTACCGTAAGCCGTATCATTACTTCCAAATACTGCGATACCAAATGGGGGATATTTCCTCTTCGCTATTTTTTCCCCTCCGCCATTGCCCGCGAAAGAGGCGACGTAACAGTACTCCAATTAAAGAAAGACATCACGACTGCACTCGCCAGCGAGGATTCCGGAGCTCCTCTTTCTGACTCGCAACTTCAAACAAAACTGCAGCAGGCTGGTTACAAAATAGAACGCAGAACAGTTGCAAAGTACCGAAAATTGCTACACATCCTGTCCGCAAAACAAAGAAAGGCTATAAATTCAAAATAATAGTCAATCCGGAGGGACTTATGAATATTTCTTTTTATTTCAAGAACCTTGAGCCTACAGAAGCACTCAAGGACTACGCGCGCGAAAAACTTTCCAAACTGAACGACAGACTACACCACATTGAATCTGTGGACCTGCGCTTTTCTCTGCTAAAACAACTCCAGACATTTGAAGTCACCGTCCACGCAGACGCTACTGTGTTTCACTTGCGCAAATCAGAAAAAGATATGTATGCAGCCATTGATGTAACTGTCGATGTTCTCTTTAAGCAGATCGAGAGATACCGCACAAAACTCGAGATCAAAGCTCCGGTTACAGACAAATTTGACCTCCTTCCGCAATCACCGGAAGCATCTGACGAAGACATTACTATTTCTGTATACGAGGCTCCTGTAAAGCCAATGAACGACGAAGAAGCCGTACTGCAGCTGCGCGCCAACCGCTTCCAGTTTCTCATGTATCATACAGAAAATCAAAAGCGCTACTCTGCCGTTCTTGCACGCCCCGATGGCAACTATTCCATCATCAATCCCAAGGAGAATGAGCCCGGGCAGTACATAGAAACAGTGTTTCGCCTTAAGGGTACTGAACTTGACAGACTTTCTCAATCTGTGTATCCCATGTCCAGATTATCTGTCTCTGAAGCCATTGACCACATGACAGAAACTTCTTCTCCGTATTTCGTATATGTAAACGACGAATCGGGAAGAATGAATCTTATGTTTCGTGGCAAAAACGCAGAGCTTATTCTCAAAAAACCGGCAGACTAATGAAAATTGTCAGAGTCTCTACCTTGAACCGTGAAGACTCTGATCTCAAATTAATCCTGCTCAATTCCGGTGCCACGTTAGAACGAAAAATCACCAAAAAAGATATTAACCGCCCAGGCCTGGCTCTCGGAGGTTTTTTTGATCCTTTTGATTGGGAACGCGTACAGCTTTTTGGGCGCGGAGAGTGGACGTTTCTGGAGGGCCTTTCGGAAGCAAGGCAGCGCGAAATTCTGGTACAGTTCTTTAGTTATCCCGTCCCTCTGGTTGTTTTTACCCACGAGCAAAAACCGGGGCCGCTGTTTCTCAGCCTTGCCGCAGATACCCCCGTCTTTACGACTGAACTGACGACTCACAATTTTGTTCTCCGCTATTCACGCATTCTCGACGAAAAACTTGCCCCGTCTGCCATTATCCACGGAGTTTTCGTGGAGGTGTTTGGAGTTGGTGTACTGCTCGAAGGGAAAAGTGGCGTTGGAAAATCAGAAACGGCTCTGGAACTTGTAGAACGCGGCCACCGGCTTGTTGCAGACGACATTGTAGAAATTTTCTGTCGCGAGAACAGCACGATTATAGGCCAAGGAATAGGGCCGGTTCTTCACCACATGGAAATTCGTGGCCTTGGCATTATCAGCATTCCCGATCTATTTGGCTCTGGCAGTGTACGAAAATCCAAAATAGTAGATCTCATCCTGCATCTCGAAGACTGGGACAGTACCAAAGACTATGACCGCATTGGCCTCGAGTCGGTTAAAAAGCAACTGCTGGAAGTAGAATTAGACTATCTTGAAATTCCGGTAAGGCCTGGGCGAAATCTGCCGATTCTAATAGAGACGGCTGCTAAAAATTACATATTAAAAAAAATGGGCAGACACAGTGCAGCTGTCTTTACAAGGGCAATTGAAAATGCAATTCTGTCCAAAGAGGTAAATCATGACTTCCAAACAGGTAACGATTAAAAGCTCAACAGGCATACACGCCAAACCAGCGGCCATCTTTGTTAAGACGGCTAACAAATTTCCGTGCGATATAATCATTGAAAAAGAAAACGTCAAGATTAACGGAAAGAGTATTATGGGAATCATGATGCTTTCCTTGACCAGAGGCAGCCAGGTTCTCCTTTCTGCACAGGGCGATAGAGAAGAAGAAGCCGTAGAAGAACTTTCCGGATTAATGGAAAGCGATTTTGCCGCTAACGATTTACGATAAATCCTTTAAGTTATGTAACAACAATGCGCCTTAGAATTCCCTTTTCGCTTTCCCTTACCATTTCTGTCCTTCTGCATTTTTTTGTTTTGTACATGCTTTTCTTTTTGATTCAATATGTCCTTGTTCTCAAAAAAGAAACCTCTACCCTTGAGGTCACTGTAGAAGAAGCTCCCGGTTCAGAAGAAAGCGAGGAGGCTAAACAGGCAAAGGCAGAGGGCCGGGAAAAAGCTGCAAAAGCTGCCGGCAAAGAGTTCTCCGACATAATTGAGCGCCTCGAAACAACCAGTGACTGGCGGAAAAAATATTCGGAAACATTTTCCAACGTCTTAGAAAATGCAGAGGTGCCACAAAAATACATTCAACGATACCGCGATTACGAAGACATAGTGGTAAAAGATATTTTCCCGACCATTGAAAACATAGATCAGAAGTTTTCTCAGCAACTTGATAATGCTTCGGAAACTCTGCAAAAATACGAAAAGCGCAACAGAATTATTCGCCAGTACCGCGAGGGGGATTTTGTGAGCATTACACTCGAAAAACCGGCCGAAGAGAACGCAAAGGCCTCTCCTCCATTAGATTTTCCCGAACCAGAAAGAAATGCGTACTTTGACAAAACTCTTCCTCTTCGCAAGGAAGATCAATTTATGTCCTTTATTGGAGATTATTTCAGCTACCAAAAAGACAAAGGAGATCTGCCTGTGAGCGTCCGCGAACTTTACTATAAAAATCTACAGCGCATCGCTTTTGTTTTTAGCGACGACCCAACCTATTTTATGGTAGACTATTTTCAGGAAAATCTAAACAAGGAGGATTTTCTGATTCGCGCCATGGAACTCGTCTCCAGACACCGCGACACTAAAACATCTGCGGAGATGCTGTTTGCTCTTGAAGATATTTATGAAATTCAAATGAGGGCGTGGAAACAGTTTTTCAAATTCAGTGAAGAAGAGGAATCACTTGCTGCGGGCCGCGAACAAGAAATTCGGATTGCCACATTGCGATCAGTAAAAGAGCGATACCAAAAAGTCCTGGAGAAAAAAGACATAAAAGATTTTAAGCAACTTGCTAAAATCTATTTTAAGCGGCGGGAAGAAATTGTGAACGAAATACTGAATACTCCTGAACAGTATCGTGCCCAAGATGCTTTGTTTGAGCTCGGTACCATCTACTGGCAGAAGGGAGAGGAGTACCAAAACCCGGAAGACTTTGAAAAAGCCAAAGAAATCTGGCTTAAAATTCCCGCTGCACCTGCCACCGGTGAATTTTTAAACGAAGAAACTTATAACATTCTCCGGGAAGAACTTAAGCACAATCCTGTGTCTACCCATCGTATTGGGAATATTTTGCGGCGGGGAACCCAAAGAAATATTCAAGAAAAATCGGAGCGCGAAAGACAGCTGCTGTACCAAGACAGGTAAAATCTTTCAAAGACGGGCGAAGTTCTTTTACAGACTGTTGTATTCCACAGCCTATTAATGACTACTTCAGAAAGAAAAAATTAACCTCTGCCTTCTCTCCAAATTCCGCTTCAAACTTACCACGAACATCTTCGTAGTCAACGCCTTCAAAAGGCACAAACAGTACAACCTTAACACTCAGAATATCTTTAGTGTGGTACATCTTGAGATCGTAAGAATAGACTCCCTTATCTTAAGGGCTTCTCCCGTAAGAGCAGATGCCGAAAATGCAAAAATTGGTCCCATCAGCGGTATTCTTCCCTGATTCCATTGACACCGCTCTAAAAAAGATTTACGTCACCTTTGCGGATTTTGTTCCACGCAAAAGACAAAAAAGACTCGTCTTTTAGAGAAGAAGGTTTTGTATTTTCTATTTTTGCGA
>DYPL01000001.1:93503-120961 GCA_020719945.1 Turneriella parva | reverse complement strand
TAGTTGCCATTCCTTTCTGTCACGCGCCACAGAAAATCTGTAATTGCTACAGCGGCTGCCTCATGGTCAGAGTTTACATACTGGCTCAATAATACGTGATTGCCATCTCGAATACGAACAGAACGCTTGAACAAACCATCGGGGGCGTAATTTTCCATCATCTTGAATACTTTCAGCATGGCCGGAACACTTGCAGCAGTGTCTCTGGTCTTTTTATCTTTTTCATAATAAAGCAGTAATACGGGAAGATTGATTTCTTGCGGTTTTACATTCTTCAAGACAAAATTTCTCATATCAACTAAATGGCCAACCGCCTTAATGGAATAGTGATTATACCAGTAGTCCTGGTAGTTCGCTATGTAAATATTTGGATTACTGACATCGAGATGTCGGGTTGCAAAACCTATAGCGCTAACAATATCCTCTCCATTGCGAATCGCCAAAAGCTTTGCCGATCGCGCCACAAAATCAAAAAACGGAGAGACAAGAACAAGAGCATCAATGTCTGCTTGGTACAGATCGGCCATATACGTTGCTATGGTGCCACCCATGCTGGTCCCGAATAACACAACGCGCTTATTTTGCGAAAGCAAAAACTGAACAGCTTCTTCGACAGACTGAAGATATTCCTGAAATCCAGTATCTCTAAAATCTTCAATATTGGTTCCATGCCCTGGGAGACGAACATAATAGACGCCCACGCCAAGCTGCGAAGCCACTTCGTTCATGACCATCTCTCCCTCCTGGCGGCAGGCAGAAAAACCATGTATATACAGAATTACCGTGCTTGCAGACGGAGAGCCAAAATAGGATTCCTCACAACCAGGAATAACTGGATGAGTGGCAGAGGCGTTTCTCTGCTGAACAAATTCCTGAATAGATCCAGAAAACGGTTTTGGAGAAAAAACATAGTCTGGGATAGGTCGTTTCAGAAAAACAATGACCGATAAAAGAATAAAGATTCCTATTAAAAAAAGTTTTTTACTTCTGGGTATCATACCTGTCTCCGGCCATTGCTTTTACCTGTTCAACAATCTCTTCCTCTGGAATTTCTGCCTGCTCTCCCGTCTCCAGATTTTTTATTTGCACTACGCCTCTATCTTTTTCTTCAAGACCCTGTATAATTGCAAATGATATTTTTTTACCAGACGCTTCTGCAAGCTGCTTGCCTAATTTGGCGGGGCCAAGTCCCATTTCCGCAGGAATTCCCTCATTGCGAATTTTCTGAGCAAGGCGAAAAGAGTTTACCTGGTCTTCGGGAGTGGGAAACGAAGCGACAAACACCTGCAGTTCTCTTTGCGGTCCCGGCAGAATATGATGCGTCAGCAAAAAATCGAACAGAGTAACATCGCCCATGCCAAAACCAACAGCATTGATTTCCTCTTTAATAAAGGCATTTACAAGCTTATCATAGCGACCACCGCCAAAGAGAGATCTTCGGTTTTCCCCGCTCGTATCAAAGACTTCAAAGACAATGCCCGTATAATAATCAAAACCGCGCACTACACCGGGATCGTACGCCATGTGCTCAGAATATCCTGATTTTTCGAGAAGAGCCATAAGCTCCAGCAGATATCCTGCCTCCTCTATTTCGGAATTGTCGCGCAGCCACTGCAATCCACCCGTCAAGAAATTGAGAATCTGCTCTTGCCCGACGGAATCGATTCCTGCCTGGCTCAGTAAGCCGGAAAATTCTTCGGCGGATATTTTCTCTTTTTTATCGAGAATGCGGGCGATAGTTGGCCAGTTCTCTTTGGCAAGCCCCAGGTGCTTCTCAAAAAAAGAATTTAAAATTTCTCTGTGCGACAGCTTAACAACAAACTGGCTCTGTGCTGCCCCCAGACTTTTTAGAATTTCTACGGCGAGCATAATAATTTCTGCGTCAGCAAGAAATTCATCTGGAGCTCCCAGAATATCGCAATTGAGCTGCCAGTGCTCCCGAAGCCGCCCTTTTCCCGGCTGCTCATATCTCCATAAATTGGGAATAGAAAACCAGCGAACCGGCCTTGGCAGCTCTCTGGCTTTTCCGGAAAACATGCGTGCCACGCTAGGAGTCATCTCGGGACGAATCGCGACGCGGCGCTCTCCTCTATCGGTAAAAGAATAAATCTGCTGATTTACAATTTCTTCTGAAGTCTTTGCCAGATAAATTTCAATGGGCTCTACAATGGGAGCGTCTATTTTTTCAAAGCCAAACGAACGAACCGTTTTTTCGAGTGATGAAAATACCTTTGTCCGCTGGCGCATTTCATCCGGATAGAAATCCCGAGTCCCCTTGTACGGCTTGGTGGAAAGTTTTTCGCTCATGCCAGTAATACCCTATTTACCGGAAATGCCTTTTCAATTTTTTCTCCAATGCGGAATAATCTTTCTTCGGAGAAAAATGGCCCCTGCAGCTGCAACCCAATCGGCATTCCATTCGATGGTCCGGGAACGGACAGAGCAGGAACGCCGGCCAGGGATGCCCCCACAGTCATTACGTCAGACAAATACATTTCTACGGGATTGCTCGTTTTCTCTCCCAGTTTAAACGCGGGAGTCGGTGTGGTAGGCATCAAGATGGCATCTGTTTTTTCAAAAGCATTCAGGTAATCCTGCTGTATCAAAGTTCTCACTCTTTGGGCTTTTCCATAAAAGGCATCATAGAAACCACTCGAAAGAGCGTAAGTACCAAGCAATATTCTGCGCTTTACTTCCTGCCCAAAACCCTGCGTGCGGGATGTTTCGTACAAATCGTTCAAGGAGTCTGGGTTTGCAGCGCGCTTTCCATAGCGAATGCCGTCAAAACGGGCAAGGTTGGCAGATGCCTCGCTCGTAGCCGTGATATAATATACGGGGATTCCGTACTGTTGATGGGGCATATCTATTTCTATAATTTCTGCACCCATTTCTTTTTTGAGAAATTCAATGGTTTCGTGGAGAGATTTCATAACCTCCGGGGAACTTCCTTCTATCAATGAAAACGGAACGCCAATGCGAAGCTTAGAAGGCGAAGGGTCTACCTGCACATACGCTTCATTGGGCACACTCGTAGAATCGCGGTGATCGTGTCCTTTCATGGCCTCGTAGAGCAGGCGCGAATCATCGACTGTTATGGTGAGCGGACCAATCTGATCGAGACTAGACGCGAACGCAATCAGGCCATAACGGGAAACTGTTCCGTAGGTGGGCTTTAGCCCAACCGTTCCCGTAAAGGCTGCCGGCTGGCGAATGGAACCACCCGTGTCGGAACCCAATGCAGCAGGAACAAAACCAGCAGCGACTGCAGCAGCAGAGCCGCCAGAAGAGCCACCCGGAGCATAGTCTGTATTGTGTGGATTTCTCGTTTTTTGAATGGAAGAATTTTCTGTAGAAGAACCCATGGCAAACTCGTCCATGTTAAGCCTTCCCATAGCGACCACTCCACCAGCATGTAACTTTTCGATAACATGGGCAGAAAACGGCGAGCGATAACCGGCAAGAATGCGGGAAGCACATTCGGTTTTTCTGCCGCGCGTTACAATATTGTCTTTTATGCCAACGGGTATTCCGTCCAGCAATCCTTTGGCTGCCCCGGACGCAAAGCGAACTTCACTCTGCCTGGCTGCCTCAGTGGCTTCTTCTGCTTCGGTTTCAATAAAGGCGCCAATATTAGAATCATGGGATTGTATGAAACTCAGTTTCTCCTGAAGATATTCTATCGGAGACAATTCTTTTTTAGTGAACTTTTCGTGCAATTCGCGGATCATATCTGGCAAAGATAAACACAGAAACCGGGCATCCAGTTTTTTTTACTGTCATCAGCCGCTTCCAGAAACCGCTTAAAGAGTAAAGGCAGATTGAATAATAGATTTCAACTCTTTTGCCAGCCTTTGCTTTTCTGCGTCCTGTATATCGGGAGATTCGTTAAGGCAGTGGCCAAAGTAATCCTGAACATAGGCCTCGCCAAATTTCTTTAGCGCATTGGTAGCGGCTTTAATTAAATGGATAGTATCAAGACAATCTGGATTGGCTTCGTCCTGGGTTTCCAGCCGTTTCTTAACGGCCTCCACCTGGCCAATCACTCTATTGAGCCGAATGATGAGCTTGTCCTTATCCATGGGCCATCCAGCACAAGAAGACAGGCTCTGTAAAGAATAAAGTGGAAGCCCTGTGAAGTTTACCCTGAGCTTAGTTTACATCGGGTAGGTTGCCTTTGGCAAGTGTAGAGATGAAGGAGGCTGAGCCAACTTGCCGGCATGGATTATTTTTTTGCCAAAGGGGCAACCGCTCTAATATTCATTATCGCGGGGTAAGCTTACGGTTCTCATTTTACTGCAACTTTTTGGGACTGGCCCAACATTATTGCACAACGTAGAATGCAAGCTGGGATCAGGGAGTGAAAAACACGGAGCCATCCTAAAACTTCATCTCCACGCCAATATTGGGAATCGTAAATACGAGGGGGTTTCCAATCATATCGGGATTTTTTCCACTCGCATACGGCTTGTTGAAATACCAGTCCTGCACAGACGCGGGAGTCGCACTCAAACGATCCTGTATAAACGTCAGCGAATTAATGATCTCAATGTACCAGACTATTTGTCCCCAGCTCTGCTCCTTTTTGTAAGAATAGCGCAAATGAACATTGTAGTCCGTGTCAAAGCGCGCGGTTGCCCGTTCATCAAACACGGGCGCATAGCGATCGGGATACCCCGTCGGCTTTGTATAAGTGGAATCCAATTCGCTGGCAACAATGGGATTGTACGGAAGACCACTGGAAATTTGAAATTTTCCGCTGAACGTATGTGGCCCCAAAACTCTGCCGAGCATTATATTCAAACTGTGTGGCTGGTCGTACAGAGAAACGCCCCAGTCTTCTAAAGGATGCCCCTCAATGCCAGATCGATAGTAAGAGCGAGAATACGTGTAGCTAAGCATACCAAATACGGCAGAGCTTCCCGACTGCTTTCCCGTGTAGAGAAGAAACTCGGCGCCATAGGTTTTAAGCTCTCCCGTATGGTATCCATAGCTGAAGGTCCCGCTCGCACAGTTCATCTCTGAATCAGGTGTTACGGAAGGTGCGCCTTCGCAGTGGGCAGACGGAGTAAAATAATTTTCCACCGTATTGTAAAAACCCTCCGCCTTGAACAAGAACCAGGGAAACTTTTGTTCCAAACCCGTGGCATATTGTTTTGTCACGTATGGCTTTGCAAAGTCTTCAAATCCAGAAATCTCCGGATAGCTTCTAAAATAATAGGGATTAGTTTGCAGAAACATGGAATACCGTCCATAGGCAGCTGAAATGGTAGTCTCCGTTGGCAGCTCCACAGCAGCTTTTATGCGTGGATCCACAGCAACTGTTTCGGTGCTAAACAGATAATCGGCGCGCACTCCGGGCTCCAGCATCACTCCCCATTTTTGCAGCTTTAGGGAAGTAAAGCCGGCTGTAGAAAGATTGTTCGAAGATTTTTTACTTTTTAGAATGATAAAATAAGGTTCGCTTAATACTACGCCCGCACCAGATTGCGGATCATACGATGTCGGATAAATATTGTTAGAATCAAAGCTGTACTGGTACACAACACTTTCTAATCCGGCTTTCCACTGGATTGCCTTTCTTAACATGGAAACAGATACAATCTCTTTTACTCCATATATATTTGGCCTGGAATCTACGTAGGCATCTTTTAATACAAGGCTCTTCGGCAAATCTGCTGCCTGGTACGTTTGTGCAAAGGCTGCATACAGCACTGATTTATTTTGCACCATACTGTTTGGCTGGTAACTGTATTCTGCGCCAACATTCTGGAAGTTCAGATCAAATTTGGCTTCTGCTCCAGTGCCGAGAGGATCGTCGCCCAGCTCTCTTATACGCTCCAGTTCGGTACGGAATGTATTCTGAAGATAGTAGGCCTCATCGTATGAACCTGCAAACAACAGAGACAACCTGTTTTGGTTGTTCAGAAAAAAGCCAATTTTTCCCTGGTAGTCATAATACTGCGGAACCAGCTCAGCAGGGCGACCAGATAAAATTTGGGCTATGGGTGGAACAAGGTACTGGTAATAGGACAATCTCCCGCCAAATGCATAATAGCCAATGTTTTCACTTTTCCTATCTTCCTGGTGCGACACAATTCCCTGGTGGGGCAAACCCTCACCAACAGGACTCTTCACAAAGAAGTTTGCAGACAAAATGTTCAGCTCGGAATTGCCCGAAAACTCTTTTGCTGAATCGAGAGTATGGATGCGAATCACCGGACCACCACCGCCAGCCGTATTCGCTCCATACGCAGAAGACAAAACATCTATCTCCGAAATATAATCATTGCTCACCACGGCATGCAGGCCGCCAAAATGCTGCGGATTGTAGAGAGGCATTTCGTCCAGATAGTAGCGCGCCAGTTCTGGATACATTCCCCGCACAACTAAACCTCCCATGCTTGTTCGCGATGGCAATACGCGCAGCATTCCAGGAAGAGAAGCAATGGCAGAAACAGAGTCGCCCATGGCACCCGGCATTTCCTTAATTTCCTCCGACTTCATTGTGTAGCGGGAAATTTTTTGAACATCGCGGTCGCCCTGTATGGTCACGCGAGCGCCTCTGGCTGTCATGGGAGACAAAACAAAATTGCGCTGAGCGCCTTTCTCTGGAATATTCAATTTCACGCGCACGGGTTTAAGTCCCGTTGCCGTTACAATAATCTCTGTCTTGCCGGGTTGCGGCAACAGGAGAGAATAATTTCCATCTTCGCCGGAGCGGGTTTTGCGCATGGAATCTGGAGCTGCAACGGTGACAAAAGGAACGGGCTTACCCGTCAATTCATCGGTTACCCGGCCATACAACGTTACCTCTGCAGAGGCCGCCGCCGGCAATAATATAAAAAGAAGAAAAGATAAGAAACGCCTGTGGGACAACCTGCTTATGCCGCGCAAACCTTTGCCTGAATGTACGGGTACAGCATAGAACATACAGGGAAAATTTTTACTTTTCATAACGAATCAAAGTTGCCTGCACCTTAACCGTGTGCACCGTTCCAGTAAGCCAGTATTGTGTCTTTCTCATTTCCCGGATATTAATGGCTGCATCCGCTGCGTGTTTGTTCACCAGCTGAGTCACGGCGGCTCCGGCATCGGGAACGGGAGTTACCGGCAAAATCCAGAACAGGAGATAACTGGAGACCACTGCCGTATCGGTTGCAACCATGGAATACGGCCCTTTCTCTATGGGGTTTAAATACGGTTCAATCGCCCCGGGCTGATAACCGGAAGAAACGCAAGCCGTGAGAACCAAGCTTAACAGCGGCATCATCCAGATGTGTTTCATATTACTTTTTTCCGGTTTCTGCGGGAAGCTCCGAAAGAGTTACCGCCTCGCCCGTTACAATAATTGTGTGCATCGAAAACAGAAGAACAGTAAAATCTTGGCGGTACCAGCGAACATTGATGAGCGCATCTGCCTGGGCACTTTTTACAGCCCTGTAAATGGCCTCATCCAAATCTGCTTTGCCCACGGGAATAAACAACACGCGGTAATGCGTTTGCGTTCCTTCCGCCGGACCTTTGGCCGTGACCATATTGTTTCCCAGATAATGGGTAGAGGACGTTATCCCGCCGGGCGATGTACAGCCGCCAAATGCTGCTGCAACTATAATGGCCAATATATATCTCTTTTTCATGGTTACCCTTTTTTTTCTTTTATTAAAACTTCACTTCCACTCCAAAATTGGGGATGGTAAAAGCCGTTGGGCTGCCCTCCATAACGGGGTTCACGCCCGGCTGGTACGGTTTATTAAACATCCAGTCTTGGGAATTGGCCGGAGCGCTGTCTGTAAGGTCAAGCATAAACCGATAGGCATTGATCACCTCAATATACCAGATCAGCTCTCCCCAACTGTGCTTTTTGCGGTATGCATATCGCAGGTCCAGACTGTGGTCGATATCGTAACGAGCTGAACGCGTTGCTGCGTACTCTGGCACATATCGGCTCGGAAAATTGGATGCCTTTATCGCTTCGTAGTCTGCATCCAATGTACTTCCGATGATGGGATTATAAGGAAATCCCGAGTAGGCCTGAAACTTGGCACTGATCGTATGTTCTCCCCGCGTCTGGCCTATCACTACTTTTATGTTGTGCGGCTGGTCGTACAGAGAATTGCTCCATTCGTTTTGTGGATCTCCTTCCACACCATTTTTTATGAGCGATCTAGACCATGTATAACTGATCCATCCAAAGACATCGGATGAGCCAATTCTTTTGTCTCGACGCAAAAGCACCTCGGCACCATACATTTGCATTTGTCCGATAGAGTATCCTGGGCGAAACTCTCCGGTATTACAGGTTAAATCGCTGTTGGGGATGGAGCCATCTGTACAGTGCACTGCCTGGGTAAACATGTTCTCGACAGTATTATAGAATCCTTCCAGTTTAATAAAATAGAGCCCCCGTTTTTGTTCTAACCCTGCGACGCGGTGTGTAGCCACATAAGGCTTAACGAAAGATCCATAGGAAGCCGCCTCGGGGTCGCCACGAAAATAGAAAGGATTTGTCTGTAAAAACATGGAGTACGTTCCGTAAGCAAATGATACGGTTGTATCGGTCGGAAACTCAATGGCAGCCTTGGCTCTGGGGTCAACGGTGACTTCGCTCGTTCTCTGTAAATAATCCGAACGTACCCCCGGCTCTAAAAGAACTCCCCATTTTTTGAGGCGCAAAAAAGTAAAGGCCCCCGCCTGAAAATTATCTGCCTCTTTTTTGGATTCTAAAACAATGAAAGAAGTTTCGTCATTGAGATCGAAACCGCCACCAAGTGGATTGGTCGGAATAGGATTGCGCGAATCGTAAACAAAATGGTTATACTGCGCCTCTGCTCCGCTTCTCCACAATACCGCCTTGTCAAAAGCAGAAATATCGAGAGTATTTTTTATGCCGTATGTATCCGGACGAGAACGTATGTAAATATTATTCATAAAAGAGGACGATGGTAAATCCACCGCCTGGTATGTTTGAGCCAGCACGGCAAAGGCCGTGATTCTATTATGCAGAGATTCAGAGGGTTTATACCGATACTCCAATCCTGCATTGTTGAAGGCTACATCGTATGTAGCGGTAATATCAAAGGTCAATGGATCGGCTCCATTTTCCGCACGCTCCAGTTTGTCCGTTGTCGTTTCATCTCTAATAAAAATGGCTCCGTCAAAAGAACCGGCCAGAATCAGGGACAAAGAATTTTCATGGTTTAAATAATAGCGAACTTTACCCTGGTAATCATAGTACTGGGGAACCTCCCGGGCTTCTTCTCCCGTAAGCAGCAAAACAAAAGTGGGAACAAGAACCTGGTAATACGACACCCTTCCGCCAAAACCATAATACCCTATACTTTTGTCTTTTTGTTTATCCTCTCCCGGTGAGACAAGACCTTGGTGCGGAAACCCTTCGGTAATAGGGGTTTTAACAAACGCATTGGCAGACAAAACATTCACCTCGGAATTTCCCGAAAATTCTTTTACTTCATCTATCGTATTAATGCGGATAACAGGCCCGCTGCCACCGGCAACGTCTGCTCCGTACGCAGAAGAAAACACGTCGATCTCGCTCATCATATCATTGTTGATCACAGAATGCAGTCCACCAAAATGTTGGGGATTGTAGAGCGGCATATCGTCCAGATAATACCGGTTCAGATCAGGATAAAACCCACGAATCACGAGCTCGCCAAGAAAGCCACCCGAACGAATAATTCCCGGAAGAGAAGCCAGCGCATTCAGGGAATCTCCAAAAGAACCGGGTACTTCTTTGAGATCCTCGACCGTCATGGTATAGCGCGACACCTTCTGAACATCTCTGTCCCCTTTGATTGTAATGGCCGATGCCGTTACCTTTAAGGGAGATAACACAAAATTACGCATTGTCCCACTTTTAGCGACGTTGAGTTTTATCTGCAAAGGTTGCAGGCCAGATGCAGTAACGATAAATGTAAGCCCGTTTCCCGGTGGAACTTTTATGGAGTACAATCCATCTTCATTCGCGCGCGTTTTAATTCTTTGTTCAGGAAGTGCAATAACGGCAAACGGAACAGGACGACCCGTGAGTTCATTGGTTACTTTCCCCTGCATTGTGGCTTCCTGTGCGGCAAGTGCAGAGAAGACTGACATTACAAACAATGCAGAACGAATTACTGTTTTCATGCGTTATGTTCCACTTAAATTAAAATTTAACGGGAGCTCCATTTTAATAGGCACTCGTTCGCCATTGACGACGGGAGGAGTAAACCTTGCTCCCCACAGAATTTTTTTGGCCGTTGTTGAAAAGGCAGCTTTGATTTCGGCAGCTTTCTCCGGAGGAAAATCTTTCGATAAGGAAACGCCGATAACCGTGACCGCAGCCACTTTGCCATTGGCATAGAGTGTAATTTCTGTGAGCACTTCTGCTTCTACCGCTTCTGTCTTTCCTGCATCGGGATACAGGCGGGGCAGTGAACCAATGGGACGCGGGGGCTCTATTCCGGGCATAAAAGCGAGATCCACGGCACCTGCTACGGAGTATTCCCCCTCGCCGGTACCCTCCTGCGTTGTTTCTTCCTGCTTTTCTTCTTTCTTTACGTACTCGTTTCCAAAAACTTCATCTACTTCTTTTTTAACTTTTTCGGGCCGGGGAACAAGGGGAATATCCCCAAAGGGTATGAGCGGCATTTCTGAAAAGGCGTCGTCGCTGTAAAAACGTGGAAGATAATGCGTTAATGCATAAAATACTGCAAGACCAAAAATGAGAGCAGCTGCAATGAGCAACTCACGATACTTAATAATCCAGTGCCAGCCTTTGAGCAAATGGAAAGAATTAGACAGACCCGGGAGAACGTATCTACCATGAGAAACCTCGATTCCTTCTATATCGCACAGGGCAATAGGGGACCTCTCCGACCTCGGAAAAAGAGACAATTGGATGGAGAACAAATTTTGTTTTTCCTGCTTCACTGGTTCAATAGTTTCCATATAAATGCTTCCCGGCGATTATTCTTTGGTTTTCTGGACACTCATCCAAAACAGTTGTTATGTCGAAAAATATCCACATATTGTAAAGCCAAGTATACATATTCTATATTAGCCATTCGGCATTCAGAAAAAGTAGTTGCATTCATAGAATAATCGTCAATTTCTGCTTATCTCCTTTCTCCTTCCAGATTATTTTCTGGAAAACCTATATTATAAGGAATAACAGCATGCTCGCAAACATGAAAATTGGCACCCGGCTCATGATCTTAGCTGTCGCCGCAGGAATCATTCTCCTCGTCATAGGAATAATTGGAATAACAGGGATTGGAAACACAAATGCTGCGTTAAAAAGCGTTTATGAAGACAGGGCAGTTCCCCTTGGGCAACTGGTAAAAATCCGGGATTTTACCGGAGATGCATTTACTCACGCCCTTTTAGGTCTCATGCATGACCCCAGAATTCCAGAGCATGTTCTTCACGATCACCCCATTACAAGACATACAGATAAACTGGACGGCTTAAAAGAGAAGGTGGAGCCTATCTGGAAAGCTTACTATGCCACAAAACTCACACCTGAAGAAAAGATCCTTGCTGATAAATTTGTTTTGCAAATTGACGGTTTCTACAAAGAAATTCCGCTCTTTGTAACCGAAGTTAAATCCGGGCGATTTGGCAATGCAGATATGAAAGCTGCCACAACCTTTCTAAAAACATATCTCGAAAGCAAAGAAACTCTATTGGAACTTATTTTTCTACAGGTCAAAGTAGCAGAGGAGGAATACAAACAGTCTAATGCGCAATACAATATTATCACAACTGTGGCAATTATCAGCATTATTTTGGGTATTTCCCTGCTCACCATTGGTTCTTTGCTCATCATCCGTTCCATCACCAAGCCACTTGGGGAAATGGTCGTCACACTGGAAGAGATCAGCAATGGAAACCTGACCGTAAATATCGTTGCAAAAAGTAAAGATGAAATCGGCCAGATGATGCAGGCCTCTGCCAAAATGATAGACCGGCTCCGTGATATTATGACGGAAGTGCGTTCATCCGCTGAGAACCTGACACATGCAGCCGGGGAACTCAACGGTGCCACCCAGAACCTTTCCCAGGGGGCAACGGAGCAGGCCTCCAGTTTCGAAGAAACATCTGCCTCTCTCGAGACAATTTCCACAGCAATTCAGGAAACGGGATCTGCAATCGGCTCTATTACCGACACAATCCAGAAGAACAGTGAGAACGCTGTTCAAACCCGCGATATAGCGGATAAGGCGTCTCAAGAAGCCCTTATGGGTGGCGAAGCGGTTGAACAAACCGTTGGTGCCATGAAAGACATTGCTCAAAAAATTCAGGTTATCGAAGAAATTGCCTACCAGACAAATCTTCTCGCTTTGAACGCAGCCATTGAGGCAGCCCGCGCTGGAGAGCACGGGAAGGGCTTTGCCGTTGTGGCCTTTGAAGTTCGCAAGCTTGCCGAGCGCAGCCAGGAGTCTGCTGCTCAAATCAGTACGCAAGCCGTGGACAGCGTCGAAATCGCCGAGAAAGCGGGCGAGCTGTTGCGCGTGATTGTGCCCGCTATCCAGCAGACGGCTTCCCTCGTAGAGGAAATTACGCAGGCTTCCCAGGAACAGTACCACACTGTGGGAGAAATTTCCAAAGCAGTGGGACGCCTCAACGAGGTAGAGCAAATCAACATTGCCATGCAACAGCTTAATCAGGTTGCCCAGAACAATGCATCACTGGCAGAAGAGCTGGCAGCTACGGCAGAAGAAATGACTGCACAGTCAGAAAAACTGAAAGATCAGGTTTCTTTCTTTCGTCTTAAAAGGGATAACGACGAATAAAGCTTCCCTTTCCGAGTCTTTGGTTTTTTCCACAGACTCGCCCGATTCTATTTTACGGGATCGCTTTATAATTCGCCCTTATAGAATAATTTCACTATATTGGAACAAAAGGAGGATTTTATGGACCCAATTTCTTCATCCACTTTGTATTCAGCACCCATTCCCCTGCCGAAAGATCCCGTTACCGAGCCCGTGCAAAAACCACTATCCGAGCCTGCTGGCGCTACAGGGATAGAAAATCAGCCACCGGCAAATTCTGTCCCAGGGGCAGACTTTCTGGCATAAGCATGGCAATAGACGCGGCAAGAAAAAAAGAGTACAACGATCTCATCAGGGATCAAAAGGCTAAAATTGATGATCTTGAAAAAGACATCAAAATGATGAAACGTGGAATCCTGGAGGATAAAAAGCTCAAGCCGTATCTCCACATTGGGTGTGCCGCAAAACACCTTGAGCAGGCCCATTTATACATGGACATGAACGAAACATCGGAAAGAATGCTGGAGATCAAAAACAACGGATTTCTCGATTCTGCCCGAAAAAACGTCTACAAAATTATCAGCGAACTCACCGAGGTTGTCACTCTTGAGGTAGACGAGCCACTTGATTTTAACAGAGACCAACTCGATTCCATAAAGCTGTTCAACCCAAAACAGAGGATGAACCTTAACAAGCACAATAAAAAATTGATCGAACGGCTCATAAAAGCGTACGGCGAAAATACCAAATGGAAATGGTCATTTCCTGAAATGAATGGTAAAATGGTTGTGCTGGCTAAAAACTTTATGGATTTTCGCGAAATTCAGGCCATCCGCGACCCGCGAGAAGAATTTTACTATGACAGGCGTGAATTTCTGGATACGATCAAAGAAGATCTGTTGGATGCCTCGAACCAGTACAGGAATAAATTTGAATTATCTACGAAATCAAATAATGATTTACTGTATGCGGTCTATTTACTGGAAAGTTTAAGAAGAATAGCCAGCCTGATAGGCGACCCCGAGCTGGTTAAAAAGGCCAAGTCAGGGGTAGAATCGTATCGTTCCCGAATGGAAGCCGACGAAAAAGAAAAACAAAAGGGAGTAACAGCAAAGAAATAATGACAGCATCAGTTTCGCCAGCCATGACCAAACAAGATATCATAGAATATCTTAAAAATGTACAGATTTCTACCACAACGCAGCGCGTGGAGATGGCCCACTTATTGCTGAGTAAGCTACAGCATATATCAGCAGAAGAAGTCTATAATCTCGTCAATAAAGAATACTCAAAGGCTTCCCGCGCCACTGTGTACAATAACCTTCATTTGTTCGAAAGAGCAGGCCTTATTAAATCTCTCAATATAAGTCCTGTGCTGACCGTATACGATACTAACACGACCCCGCACTTTCACTTTGTAGATACGGAAACAGGGCGCATCCGCGATATTGCCTGCAATACTCAAACAATGAATAAAATCCTGGAGACAGCCCTCGAGTGCGAAGATTTAGAACAATCTAACGCTCAGGTTGCTGGTCTGCAATTGATCTTTTACGGAAAAGAATAGCCAATGCGGCTGGATGCCCATTTCTGAATTTCTGTTTCGATTTGCTGAACCTCTTCATTATTGAGGCTTTCCCATTGTAGTTTTTCGGGATAGAACAGGATATGCTGTGCCTCTCTGCCAGACAATATCCAGCACGCTTTGGAAGAACAACTTCCCTTTCCGCTCGTTCCATTTTGCTCAAGAGACACCTGGCTCTCTGGAAGCATTTCCCGATATTTTTTTTCTGCATCTTGCCGGGTTGCAAAAACATGGCGCGTTACGATTCCGCGCAGCAATCCCAACGGTGTAATTAACGACACGGATTCGGTTTTGATTTGAACATGCGCATGGAATCTTTGATTATCCTGTGAAAGAACCCTGTTTGCACTAAAATCTGGTATCTCGGTCTTTTGCTTGCAGTTATATAGGATCAGCGTTGCAGCGAGCATAATAAAAATTGCTTTATAGTTCATAAAGATTTGTCTATTGTACCGCAATGCCGACCCTTGTAAACCCTGATTTGATTACGCGTTCAGTGAATGCAATCCGCTCCCGCATAGACTACCCCATTCAGGCAGCCGTTGTCCTTGGATCAGGACTCTCTGACCTGGCGACTGTAGACAATCACATAGAAATTCCTTATGCCGAAATCCCTGGTTATCCCGCTTCGACCGTTATGGGGCACAAAGGCTCTCTTATCCTCGGATTTCAAAAAGAAATATCAGTAGCCTACTTTCTGGGCCGCAAACATTTTTATGAAGGTGATGGAATAGACAAAACAGTCTTTTCTGTTCGCCTTATGGCGGCACTTGGAATACAAAATCTAATCCTGACGAATGCAGCCGGTGGCATCCGCGAAGATTTATTGCCAGGAGATATTATGATGATCACAGATCATCTCAATTTTATGGGAATTAATCCTTTAATTGGCAAGCATTATCAAGAATGGGGGGAACGCTTTGTTGATCTTTCCGGGCTTTATAACCGCCAGCTTCTGCAGTACGCCATGGCAGGTGCCAAGGAAAATTCAATGATTTTACACAAGGGAATCTATGCCGCAATGTCCGGCCCTTCTTACGAAACACCGGCAGAAATAAGAATGCTCAAAATGCTTGGTGCAGATGCCGTCGGCATGAGCACTGTTCCTGAGGCCATTGTTGCCGCCCAACACGGAATGAGAGTCGCTGCCTTCTCCCTGATTACTAACAAAGCAGCCGGACAACAGGAAAGCCTGAACCATGCAGAAGTTATGGAAGCAGCCAAAAAGGCAATGCCTGAGCTAAGGACCATCGTCGACAGTCTGCTGAGCAAAATTGACGCAGAATAGATGCGGGCCGTTCTCCTGCAGAACGAAAGTCCTCGCTTTGTTTCCATAAGAAATTATTTTTATGCCAGAGTGGCCACCGTTCTATAGATATAGCCTGAGTTTAGCGTGAGCACAGCCTAATAAAAACCATCCGAATGTCTAATACAAAATGGAAAACCTGGGGCTGGCCCCCCAGGTAGGCGAGATTACTTGTCGAGTTCTTCCAGGGACTGGAGGAAACCTTCGACAGTTTTTTTAGCATCTCCAAAAACCATGAGCGTATTATTTTTATAAAACAGCTCATTGTCAATTCCGGCAAACCCGGGATTCATGGAGCGCTTCAACATAAAGACGGTTCGCGCTTCTTCTACGTTGAGAACGGGCATCCCATAAATGGGTGATTGCGGATTTGTCTTTGCGGCAGGGTTTACCACATCGTTGGCACCAATAATGATTACTGCATCCGTATTGGAGAACTGGTCATTAATCTGGTCCATGTCGTAAAGAATGTCGTAAGACACGCCAGCCTCGGCAAGCAGAACGTTCATGTGGCCAGGCATGCGGCCCGCAACGGGATGGATCGCAAAGCTGACTGTTTTGCCTTTTTTCTGGAGATATTCGGTCAGCTTTTTCACGACATGCTGCGCCTGAGACACGGCCATCCCATAACCCGGAACAATAATCACAGATTCCGCAGTATCGAGGATCATGCCCGCTTCTTCGGGAGATGCACTCTTAATGGTTCCCGTAGGAGCTGGCCCGCCACCGCCAGAAACAGTTGCTCCAAAACCACCAAACAAGACATTGAGCAGAGATCGGTTCATGGCCTTGGTCATAATCATCGTGAGGATAATTCCCGATGCACCAACCAGCGTTCCCACAACAATCAAGGCACTGTTGCCTAACACAAAACCAGTCATGGCAACGGCAATCCCGGAATAAGAGTTGAGAAGGGAAACGACAACCGGCATATCCGCTCCTCCAATGGGAATCACGAGTGTAATACCGAGAACAAAGGCGAGTCCCCCGAGTCCCAGGAACATCATTTCTGCATTGGCGAGTTCCCCATTCTGGATATTCAGAATAATGGTTACGGAAAGAACGATAGCTCCAATCCCCAATAAAGCATTCAGCATTTTCTGCCCAAAAAATAAAATCGGCTTTCCGTCAATAACCTCCTGCAATTTTAAGGCAGCAATCAAACTTCCGGAAAAAGTAATCATCCCGATGATGATCGATAGAACCACCGTTACATAATTGAATAGATCCCCAGGGAACTGAGTCTGGCGGGAATAAAATTCAGAAGTGGCCACGACGAAGGAGGCGAGTCCACCAAATCCATTTAGCAGAGCGACCATTTGCGGCATACCAGTCATTTGTACGGTTTTGGCCAGCCATGTTCCAATGACGGCACCTAATAGAATTCCCGCAATAATCACATCGTAGCGCAAAATCTCTTTATCGAAAAGAGTCGCGACAACACCAATCAGCATTCCCAGCGAAGACAGCAAGTTTCCGTTGCGGGCCGTGCGCGGATGGCTCAATTGTTTCAGGCCGACGACAAACAGAATTACGGCAATCAAATATACAGCGCCAATCACGTCTGGCGTAAAATAACTTTTGATATCCATGGCTTAGTCCTGTTTTTTCCTTTTGAACATTTGCAGCATTCTGTCGGTTACGACATAGCCGCCAAACACGTTAATTGTAGCAAACACTACAGCCAGAAACCCCAGAATCCCCGTGAGAGATGTCCAGCCCTCTCCATGCCCGGCAACGACCAGAGCACCCAAAATGGTAGCGCCGGAAATAGCATTGGAGCCCGACATAAGCGGCGTGTGCAGCGTTGGTGGTACTTTTGAAATTACTTCAAAGCCAAGAAAAGTGGCTATGATAAACACATAAAATGTAAGCATTAATTCGCTCATACTAAACTCCTCACAGCAGCGCACGAACAATGTCCGAAGTGACTTCTCCGGATTTCATGATTCTCGTGCGGTTTAAGATTTCGTCTTTTTCGTCTTCTTTAAGGTTACCCTCTTTAACAAGGTACTTGAGAAGATTGACGACATTGTTAGAAAACATAGCAGAAGCATCGGGAGCCATTTCGCTCACGATATCGCGCGGGCCAAAAATGCGAACGCCCTGGACGATCACTTCTTCGCCGACTTTTGTCAGCTCGCAGTTACCGCCCTGTTCGGCAGCAAGATCTACAATCACAGATCCGGGCTTCATGCCGTGCACCATTTGCGCGGTGATGAGAACGGGTGCTTTTTTCCCGAAGACCTGGGCCGTCGTGATTGCCATATCTGCTTTAGACAAATGCCTTGCGAGCACCTCTTTTTGGCGAGCAAGAAACTCTGCTGAAGCTTCTTTAGCGTAACCCTGTTCATCCTGGAGGTTTTCCGTATTTTCTACTTCTATAAATTTGGCACCAAGACTTTCTACCTGCTCTTTCACAACGGGCCTGACATCAAATACCTCTACGAGAGCACCCAGACGTTTAGCGGTGGCAATAGCCTGCAAACCTGCAACGCCGGCACCAAGGACAATTACCTTTGCAGGGCGAATCGTTCCTGCGGCCGTCATGAGCATGGGCAAAAAGCGATCGAACTTTTCTGCGGCCTTGAGAACGGCGCGATAGCCAGCAATGGTAGCCATGGAGCTTAGGATATCCATCGACTGCGCAAGCGTAATGCGCGGAATAAACTCAAGCGCAAAGACAGATGCCTTTCTTGCGACCAGTTTTTGTATGGTCTCTTTACTGTTGTGAGGATCTAAAACGGAGAAAACAATTCCACCTTCTTTGATCTTATCTGCCTCGTGGTAACCTTCGCGCGCACTCAGGGGCCGCACCTTAGCGATAATATCCGCTTTGGCGAGCTCCTCAAAACTGCTAACGACGGTCGCCCCGGCAGCCGTATATGCGGCATCTTCCACGTGCACAGGAAGCCCGGCACCTGATTCTACCAGCACGTTCAAACCCAGCTTTTTGAGCGGGGCTATACTGTCTGGCAACAGAGCGACTCTTTTTTCGCCCGGAATTACTTCCTTTGCTATTCCAATATTCATTTCCACTCCTTATATTTTTTTTTCCAGAGTAACAGAAAGAATGAAATCGTCTATTCGTTTTTAGATTTCTTTGTTCGGGAACTTTTATAGGCGCGCTACAGCTTGCAATTTTGAAAATTTTAAGTTATCTTCTAAAAAGACGCGAGGCAAGCCTGAAAGTCAATTTTTAGAGATTGCCTGAGTAATCAGGGGGCCTTACGCAGGCGGCGCATTTTGGCCGGCAGGGTTTATGTTCTGCCAAAGAAGCAACCGCTCTATTGTAATGCAGCGCCACCGTGTGCGTCTGGTTCTTATAAAATTGCATTATTTTTTTGTTGTATTTATAGACTTTGCTGTAGTGGGCCGTTCCACCCGCCCTGACAAAGTCATCGTTCGCAGGGGGTAAGGCTCCCCCCGCTTTCGATGTTAGAGTATTTGCTCCAAACGCTTACTTCTGCGACGGAGCAAAAAAGCGATGCGTCAAAGAGACAAACGGACTCGCAATGAACGTGGAAGAATAGGTACCCACGAGAATTCCGATAATCAGAACTAGCGCCATGTCTGCCAGGGCTTCACCCCCGAAAAAGAAAACGGGGATAATAGCCAACAAAGTTGTAGCAGATGTATTGATGGTTCTCGTCATAGATTGCCAGATAGACTTATCGATCACTTTATCCATGCCGACCTCGGCCTGCGATCCGTGCATGTTTTCACGGATTCTGTCAAAGATCACAATGGTATCGTTAATGGAATATCCAAGGATCGTGAGAACCGCTGCAAGAACGGGTATAGACAGCGGGATTTGCAGAATGCCAGCAATGGCCATGGTTACTACCACATCGTGAATCGATGCTGCAAATGCCCCAATCGCATAATTCATTCTAAAGCGGAACGCCACGTAAATGGTAATGAGCACAAGCGCTAAAGTCAACACGTTGAGAGCGGCTTTGCGCAGGCGCGGGCCTACCGTAGAACCAACCGTTACATTACCCACTATCTCTGCTGTTTCGCCCGTATTTTTTTGGAGCAGATAGACGAGATAATTTCCAGAAGAAATAGAGAAGCCAGCTGTCTCGAGTTCTGTTGTCGCAGCCATTGCTTTTTTCTCAAGTTCTGGCTCGTTTCTACCAATCACTTCTACGGCCATATGCTTCTGGTTGCCGTGCACGGTTTCTTCTACATTGCCCGGTACACCTGCTTCTTTAAGTGCAGCAGAAACCGCATCGGGAGTTATTTTTCCTTGGCTAACGATATCCAAGCGAAGACCGCCGCCAAAATCGAGCCCCATGGCGTAGCCACCCTGAACATAGATTGTATAGGCCGTAAAACCAAGAAATACGAGAGTGGATGCAGAAAGAGAGACCCACTTAAACTTCATGAAAGAGAATTGGTTCATTTAGAAACCTCCGCTTTTGCGTTCTTTTTACCCGTTCCAACCCCGAGGGAAAATCCCTTCCAGTCGAGATCGTATACAAAGTAATACACGAGAGTTTTAGAAACATACAACGTGGTAAACAAAGTTGTAATAATACCTACAAAGAGCGTTACTCCAAAACCTTTAATGGGCCCTGCCCCCAGTTTAGAGGCGAGAATAATTGCCACGATCATCGTGGTAAGGTTGGAGTCAATAATGGTGTACGTTGCGCGCTCAAACCCCAGAGACACTGCCGTCTTGAGAGTTTTCCCACGAGCAAGTTCCTCCCGCATCCGCTCAAACACGATCACGTTGGCGTCTACCGCCATACCCAGTGTGAGCACCACCCCGGCAAGGCCCGGCAGTGTAATCGTAAAATCCATGAGAGCAAAAATGGCCGCCATGAATAGAAGGTTGAGCATTAGGGCAATGGTGGCCACCACTCCCGAGAAGTGATAATACAGAACCATATAGAGCACCACGAGGAGCCCGCCTATCATGATGGCGTTAATTCCCTTTTCAATGGATTCCTGCCCAAGCGTTGGCCCCGTCGACTGCTCTTCTACAATTTTAATGGGAACCGGCAGAGCTCCTTCCTTAATAATAAGAGCCAAGTCGTTTGCTTCTTCCATGGAGAACGATCCGGAAATTCTCGCGGACCCACCCGTAATGGGCTCGTTAATGACGGGGGCGGAACGAATTTTATCGTCAATGAGAATCGCAAGGGCACGCCCCTTATTGTTGGACGTAACATCCGCAAATTTCTTGCGACCTTCGTCCGTCAGCGTAAACTCTACCGTATACTGTAGAGTTTCTTCATCGTAATTTGCGTAAACGTTGCGGCTCATGGCCGCACCGGATAGCGCAACCTCGCGCTCCAGAACCATAAAGCTGTCTGCCTGGAGCTCTAACTGGCCGTTTTTGCCTGGCAGCTTTTCATAGTTTACGTTAATGCCAAGCTCGCTGGGAAGATTAATTTTTACGGCCAATTCTTTAAGGTATTGCTCTTTTTGATATTCCGATGCAAGAGCCTTGTATTCATCAAATAACTGGTTTGCCATTTGTGTAAAGACGCCGTCTTTTTCGGCCAGTCTGTATTCTACGCGCGCAGTGGACGAAACAATCTTTTTGGCCTGCTCCGGAGAAGCAACGCCAGGAAGAGAAATTTCAATTCGGTTATCCCCCTGCATGCGAATCAGCGGCTCAGAAACACCGGTGCGGTCAATGCGCGAACGGATAATTTCCATTGCGCCTTCTGTATCCAGCTTCATTCTTTCTGGAGAAAACTCTATAGCGTTTTTAATGGTCTGAATCTGGAACTCAATTTCCTTGCGCTTCTCGGGATCTTTTTCTTCTGCGAGCTGCATTTGAAGGGACTCACGCAGCGAAACGGGATATTGTTCTTCCAGTTTTGCTTTCAGCTTTTCAAAATCCGATTCAAGAACGAGGTTCATACCACCCTGGAGGTCAAGACCCAGTTTAAAGGGTTTAACCTTGAGAGCATTTTCCACCCAGAGTGGTTGCATGCTGTTCTTGGAAGGATCTACACCCTGCTGTCTGCCTATATCGTTCAAAAAAGCTGTTTGAATAAAGCGCCCTTTTACGGATACTGTAGCATCCTTGTGGGTAACTGTAAACCTATCCTTGTAGTTTTGTTGAACGTAGGCAACAAGAGCATCGGCAGCCATAGCCTGTTCCTGTGGCTGTAGAGACTCCTGGAAGTGGACAATCACTTCCCGGTTTGCAAAATTTGGCCATATAAAGGCAACGGAGCCAACTACGACCAGCATAATAATAATGAATCGGTTTGTCGTTTTCACGCAAGCCTCCTGTGTTTTATTTTTTTCTGGAAATCTGCATTCTGTACAATGTAAACAGAAGGATAATACCAATCACAACGGCCATTTGCAGAAGTGACGGCATGGTAACATTCAGAGGGCTGTTCTCCTCACTATTGGTTGACAGAGTCTGAACCACCACCTCGGCCTCTACCTCGGGGGAAAGAAACTCAGACCTATCTTCCAGCCCTGGAATGTGCCTGGTTTCATACAGGAAAGAAGGATCTTCCGGCGCTTTTTCTAACTGGCGGGAAACTGGCTCTGCGAGGACAGGCGTCACGACAAGGCCTGCCAGCCAAAAAAGTATTGCGGAACGAAAGAACGACATGATTATTTATTTTCTTCGGCTTTCTTTTTGGTTTCTTTGGCAGGAGCTTTCCCTTTAGGAGCCGCCGCTGCCGCGATTTCCGCAAGGTTGGGATTCACTGCTTCAATAGCAGAAATCAGTACTTCTATCTTGGTGTTCTCTGCAATTTTAACCACAGCGACACCTTCTTCTTCGCGAAGCCCTACGACAACGCCAACTAAACCGCCGCGCGTAATAACGCGATCGTTTTTTCCCAGTGCTTTAATCATTTCCTTGCGCTCTTTATCGCGCTTCTGTTGCGGGCGAATCAGGAAGAGGTAAAACACTGCAATAATAATAACCGGAAACAGCAGCGAGCTCATGGGGTTTTGTGGCTGCGCCGGTGTACCAGCAGGAGTTGTAGGAGCCGGAGCTGTGGTCGCTGAACCAGTACCAATAGGGGCAGCCTGTGCAATCAGGAAGGACGTATTTTGAATCATAAGCCCACATTCCATTTTTTGCACTTAGCGTCAATTCAAACATGTTCACGCTGCCATTTGTCCGAAGGATACTGAGTGTATTGCGCTGAAGCAAAGCATCGTTGAAACGCCGTCCCGGCATTAAAAAAACTCTATATCATCTTCTGCCCCGTCTGCCGCCGAAGTCGGAATATCGTCCAGAGTAAAAATTTCAATAGCCTGGGTTTTTCCTCTAACACTGCTTATCCTTACTTTTCTTGTCAACAGACCTTCTCCGGCGGCCTGCCGCGTTGGGCCATCCACTAAAATATCTACGCCCACCTTTTTCGTAAGGTTCTGGAGACGGCTGGCCGTGTTGACAATATCCCCAATCACTGTATATTCCATACGGCGGTACGATCCAATGTTTCCGGCAAAAACAGTCCCTGTAGCGATGCCTATACCTACTTTAATTTCTTTATCGAGATACGCCGGTTTCGCCAAGTTAAAATTTTGGAGGCTTTTACGAATTGCAATGGCACATTCCACGGCATTGCGCGCATCGCGCCCGGTAGAAATTGGAGCGCCAAACGTGGCCAAAAGGGCATCGCCAATCAGTTTATTGACAGAGCCATTGTAAGAAAAGACGAGATCCATGACATCGGTAAAAAACAAATTCAATAAATCTGCAACCTGGTCTGGACGCAGCATCTCACTGATGGTTGTAAAGCTGCGAATATCGAGAAAGAGGATTGTCGCAGGGATATTAACCCCTTTTAGAATATCGTTTTGGGAGACAATCTGTTTAACCACATCTTCCGAAAAATACTGCGAAAGTTTTTTTTTCTCCTGTGTAAGCTGACGGGTCACTTCCTGTATTTTTACGCGTGCCCGCTGTCTCTCCATCCAAACTGAAAGTTTTACGCCAATTTCGCCCGCTCGAATAGGCTTGTGCAAAAATTCATCTGCTTCTTTTATAAAGCCCATAACGGTGAGATCTTCTGAAGTATCCGAAGAAATAAGGATTACTCGAACGAGACTCAGTTCAGGATTGCTTTTAATTTTATCGAGAACGTCGAGCCCGTTCATACCCGGCAGGTATACGTCGAGGAATATGAGATCCGGAGTCCATTCTGCCAGAACGGTAAGAGCCTGTTCACCAGATGCAGCCATGCGCACTGTATAGCCTTGAACTTCGATCATGCGGCGCATTGTTTCTGCTTGAACAGGATCATCTTCTACAATGAGTATTTTACCTGGAGCTTGGTCCATGCCATAGAATAAAAAAGCGCTACCTCTTGTAAAGGATATTGACATCTCGACGCTATGCAATTTTTATAACGGAGGCTATGAATCTTTTCAGCAACAAATGCCCTCTGTATGCCATAATAGACCAGGAAACTCTCTTAAAGTATGGCACGCCATTGACGGATTTTGTTCATGCTCTCCAATTTTCCGGAATAGAAATTTTTCAGTACAGAGATAAAATTTCCAGCAAATCCGAATGGATCTATTCAGCAGAAATGCTGGTGAAGACTGCATCGCAAAGCAGTGAAGTCATCTTCAACGACAACCGTTTCCCTGCGCCCAGCCACAAACTCCATCTTGGCCAGGAGGATGGAGCCCCCCCCACCAACACCTTATACTTTGGTCGATCAACACATAATAAAGAAGAAATAGAAATAGCAATGAACGAATCCAGGCTACCAGATTACATCGGTTTTGGAAGCATGTTTACAAGCACCATAAAACCAGAACTCCAGCAAAGCCTCAGCAAAGTTTCGGAAGCAGTTACTCTCTGGAATGGACCCATCGTTTTTATAGGCGGGATCAGCCTAGTCACCCTACCCGTTTTAATGAACCAGATTCCCGCATCAGCCCAAAGTAGATCCTATTTTGCCATTATCAGCGCCTTTTTCAGCGAAGGAGAAAATGCCAGACAGATAGAAAGAGCTGCCGCCAGACTATGCACAATCGGAAGACAGGGTAAGTGATCTGCAAAATCAATTATGCATGGGCACCAAGAAATTTTTTCCACCAGTCGAGAGAATGCTCTTCGGACATAGCTTCCCTGATGAGAGAAACAACTTGTTCGCTGTCCAGCGTTTTGAGATCTTCTTCTGAGCGAAATACAAACGGCAACGATGTTTGAACGCTTCCCTTTGTCCAAAACAATTCCTCTTTCAGTTTTTCTCCCGGGCGAACTCCGCTAAACACAATGTCTATATCTTTGTATGGAGTATGTCCCGAAAGAACGATGAGGCGTTCTGCAAGCTCTACAATGCGAATCGGTTTTCCCATGTCGAGAGCCAGTATATCATTCCCCTGAGAAATAACGATTGCATGAAGCACGAGATTAACCGCTTCCGGGATGGTCATAAAAAATCGCTCCATCTCTGGATGCGTAACCGTTAGCGGCCCTCCCTCCTGTATCTGCTTCCAGAAAAGGGGAACGACAGATCCAGAAGAACCGAGCACGTTGCCAAATCTTACCGAAGCGGAGGTAAAGTTTCCGGTGTCCTGAAATTTTCTGCTAAAATTGTAAATCACAAGCTCAGAAATTCTTTTGGTGAGACCCATAATGTTTTCTGGAGAAACGGCCTTGTCCGTAGAAATGTTCACAAACTTCACCGAAAGATTTTTCTGTCGACTTATCAGCAGATCCACGGCCTGCAGAATGTTCCACAAGCCAAGTATATTTGTCTTTACAGATTCTTCAAAATTAACTTCCATTAACGGAACATGCTTATACGCAGCGGCATGAAATATAAATTCAGGTTTTTCGCTCAACATCAGTCTTTGCATTCTAAGTGGGTCTCGCACATCCGCAATGGTAACAAATACCGAGTTATGATCAGAAAATTCATTTTCCAGCTCATACACTCCCTGCTCCCACTGATCCGCAAGAACCAGGCGCGAAGGAGCATGTTTCCAAACCTGCCGTGCTATCTCCCTTCCGATGGAACCGGCTGCCCCGGTTATCAGCACGCGCCTTCCCGCAAGCAGCTCTGCCACAGGTGCAGGATTTAACCGAATCTCAGGCCTTTGTATCAGATCTTCTATTTTTACGGCCCGTATATCTGGAATCAACTGGGTAATTTTTCGCGGAACTACTTTATAGCGAACCGGCAAATCCTGCAGCTGGGCTAAAACGGAATTAAAAACTGGTGCTGTCAATGGCATGGTAAACCATACTTCTTGAACTTTTCTCCTGGCCGTAATTTCGGTTATTTCTTTGCCACTACGGATGATGTACGCACCTAACCGTGTATGTATTTTTCCCGGATCGTTATCGAGTATGGCAGCAATTTCATAACGGTTGGTCTGGTCCGAACGGGCAAGGTCGTGCAACAGATGCATGGCAACAGTCCCCGCTCCATAGATTATAATGGGAGTCTCTCCAGATTTCTTTTTGCGCATCTCCGGGTTTAGAATAAAATATACGACAAACCGATGCAGCAGCAAGGCGAGCAGTGCAATGGATGACAATACTAAAACATTAAAAAAGAATAAAGGCAAAAAGAGGAAAGAGACCATTAGCGGAAGAATAGCAGAACCTATAAGCATGGCAATATGGTACAGATTCATATAGCGCCAGGAATACCTGTAAATGCCGCCCAGTGCAGGGGGAGCAATCTGAAGCATCGCAAAAAAAACGGCAACAGGGATGGACAAATCAGAGGCTTTCCAAACCAGCAAAGATAAAGCAAAATCGATAACCAATCTCTGCCAAAGATTTCCCCAACGCTGAATCATGTGCCAGAATCCAGCGTGAAAACACGCTTACCAACTATCTTTTTTTAGTAACCTATAAAAAAGGCATTTGCCAAACCGTCTTTCAAAAGAGAATTGAAATCTTATGAAACCTGTTCCAAGTTTATCCAACCCTTACGAAGCTCTCAAAAAAATTATGTCTGATCTGCGCGACCCAAACGGTGGGTGCCCATGGGATCTTGAGCAAACACATAAAAGCATCTCCAAAAATCTTATCGAAGAAGCATACGAAGCACTGGATGCTCTCGATAATTTTAAATCCGGAAACAAAAAATCCGCTGATCATTTTCGAGAAGAACTCGGAGATCTACTATTGCAGGTTGCTCTCCACTCGCAGATTGCCTCTGAAAATAATGATTTCAATCTGGATGATGTCATTCTGTATCTCTCTGAAAAACTCATTTTTCGCCATCCCCATGTTTTTGGCGATGCAGCAGAGTCGCTCAGCTCAAAAGAAGTACTGCATAACTGGGAGCTCTTAAAAGCACAAGAGAAAGAAAAAAAATCCGGGCAGAACACTTCCATACTTGCATCGGTGCCTCGGCATCTCCCCGCTTTATTGCGTGCAGAAAAGCTTGGAAAAAAAACAGCCCGCGTTGGATTCGACTGGCCCAAAGAAAACGCAGGCCCTCTGCTGCGCGAAAAAATACAGGAAGAGCTTGAAGAGTTACTCGCCGAGCTTCCCGATAACCCGGCAGATTTTACGGAAGGAGTCTGCGGAATTAACCCAGACCAGAAAGATCGCGCAGAAGAAGAACTGGGGGATCTTCTTTTTGCCATAAGCCAGTGGGCCAGACATTATGGGATCGATCCTGAAAAGGCGCTCCAGGTTTCTAATGATAAATTCATTCGCCGCTTTAACAGAATGGAAGAGAAAACTGCAGACCGTCTTGCCAAAGGGGATTATCCCGACTCGCAGGAATGGGAGCACATTTACCGGGAATCCCGCGCAGAACTTTTATCAGAAGGATACAAATAGCAAATGCAAATCGCATGGTTGCAAAATGTT
>DYPL01000001.1:3527-93403 GCA_020719945.1 Turneriella parva | reverse complement strand
GTTTTATGAGGATGGCGCGAGGCAAGGCACATGGACTCGCTTTTTAGCAATTTATACTGCATTCTGGATTGAAATCCTGCTTTTCTGATTGCAGGCTCAGAACAATCTTAAACTAAAGAGCTATGGCTAAAATCTTATCCCTCACAAAAAAAATGGATGAAAACGAGATGTATAAAAAATTATCTCTGCTCGCAGCTGGTTTTATTTCCACTGTTGAAGATGGCTTGTTTTCACTCGCTCTACAACTTGCATTACACTCCGATACCAATAACATAATAAAAGAAACTTCAGAAGCAAAGTTCGTAGGAGAGGAATTTGTGATTACTCCTGAATTGTTGTACGAGACAGGCGACAAAAATGTACGTGCTATTGTCGATATCATGCTGGCAGCCGGGGCCGCCATAGAAATTTTGCCAGAACCGATTAATCCTTTCGATGAAGAGAATAAATATTATGAACAGACTTTTTTTCACCTCGACGACATTGAAGAAAAAATAAATGAAATTGTAAAGGCTAAGGATTAGATAGATTTATATATTCGGCGAGATCGGAATCGTGTAATAGATTGCAGCTCCCTGTTTTGCCTGGCTTTGTACGCGAATTTTTCCCCCATGTTTCTCGACAAACTCACGACAAAGTATTAAGCCCAGACCAGACCCGGCCTCTCCGCTGGTGCCTTTGCGGGATACTTTAGAGCCCAATGCAAAGATCTTGTCAAAATCAGCCGGAGGAATCCCGATCCCATTGTCCTTAATGGCAATCTCTACATCTCCGATTTCTTCGCGCGAAGAAAGGCGAATAACCCCTTCCGGGAGTGAAAATTTTATCGCGTTCGAGATAAGGTTGCGCAAAATTGTCTCCTGCATAAACGGGTCGCCGGTAATTTCCAGATCCTGTGGAATGTCGTTTCTGATTTGCAGCTTCTTCCCGGCCATTGAGTACTGAAAGTGAGATATTGCCTTATCCGCCACAAGAGAAATGCGAATTTTCTCCGGATGATATGGAATCTGACTAGTTTGCACGCGCGCCCACTGGAGCAGATTTTCCAAAAGTTCATTGGCCCGCATGGCTGATTCCATTATTTTGCGCGAAAACAAAACTGCATTTTCAAGACTGCCTGCGGCAAGCTCTTCGCTTATCTGCTCAGAAAACCCGATTATGGCATGGAATGGACTGCGCAGATCGTGAGAAATAATAGAGAATAATTTATCCTTTGCTTCTATGGATTCCTGGAGGCGATGATTTGCCTCTACCAGCTCTCTCTGAAGCTTCTTCTGCGATGAAAGATTTGTCATAAAAGAAAAGCTACCCGCTATGTCACCATTTGCATTGAGCACAATCGTCGCATTAACGAGAACGGGAATTAGATACCCATTTTTGTGCATAAAAGCTCCCTCATATGTTCTGTGGTTCCTCGATGGCATTTGCGCTATCTCGTTGCGAAAAATGGTTCTGTTTTCCTCGTTGGTAAATTCAAGCGGAGATTTTCCAACTATTTCTTCCCGGGCATAGCCAGTCATTTTCACAATGGAATTATTGACATCTACCGTTTTTCCCTCGCCATCAATATACCAGAAACCCTCGGGCGTCGTTTCTAACAGGGTGCGATACATTCTCTCGTTTTCTGCAATTTTTTCTTCTGCCAGGCGGCGCGCTTCATCTCTGGCAATGTTGTAGAGAGCAAACGCTATGTCTCCCGCTACTTCTTCGAGAACGGATTTTTCGTCTTCGTCGAGAGCGAGCGTATGCGGAAAAGAAACGGTGAGTATCCCATAAATGCTATCGGCATGCTTTAATCGAATTGTCATGGCCGACTTGGCCGGATAGTTTTCGTGAAGCGGACATTCTGTGCAATACGAACCTGGATCTTCTATAGTAACGGTTCTGTCTGTCTCTGTGGCAAGGGCCAAGCAGGGAATAAGGCTGCCAGAAAGAAGTCTGTTTTCCACAGGGGTAAACCGATCCCCGAGGCCAGCCTGTACTACATAATCTATTTTTCCGGTTTTGTCGTACAGGCCAATCCACGCGCTGAAAAAGCCACGGGTTTCTATAAGGATCACTACCGCCGTAGAGAGCAGAAGCTCTTTATCTTTTTCGCGCAAAATGAGCTGATTCACATTGCGGATAGCAGCCAGCACGCGATTAAAATGTGCCAAGCGTTCCTCTTTTTCTTTTTCCTTGCGGCGGGAATCAAACAGTCTAAAAGCCATTTTAATCGAAGCTAACAGTACCGTTTCCCCGGAGTTCTTTACAATATATCCGTAAGAGGTTATGCCCTCGGTTTTCAACACGACTTCGGGCTCTGTGTGAGAAGATAAAAAAACGAGAGGAATATCGCGATGGCTCAAAATTTCCCGCGCTGCCTCGGTTCCATCCATTCCTGAACCAAGATCAATATCCATGAGAACCAGATCAAACGGATTGTTACGGGACGCGGCAATGGCTTCTTCTCCATTGCGGGCACGGCTTACGGCAAAACCATAGCGTTCCAGAATTCTTTGTTCCAGAGTCGCCGTTATGTCGTCATCCTCTACGAGAAGGATGCTTCTGTCTGCAAAGGAATCCATGGCCAAACAGCATTGTTACGAAAAGGCTACCTAAGTGCAACCACAATTAATACGCGTCCGCACAACCGTGCGAATGTTTCTTTGGCGATTACGACCGATCTGCTTAACGCGATGCCTGGCCATAAATGGCTAACCAGTGAAATTTGAATTCAGTAAATCTGGCTGTCATAATAGCCTCCCTCATACTCTCCATAAACCTCTTCATAAAATACAGGTTGTGGTAGGTAGAAAGAGAATACGCCAACAATTCATTTGTCTTGTGGAGATGGCGAATGTACCCCCGCGAATAGCGCTGGCAAACGCTGCAGGAACAGGTTTCATCCATGGGGCGGTTGTCGAGCCGGTTAGACAAATTGCGCAGATTCAGTTTTCCGGCAGAAGTAAACACCTGGCCGTTTCTGGCGTTTCGCGTTGGCAGCACGCAGTCCATCATGTCTACGCCGACATCGACTGCATGGATAATTTCGGGAATGGTTCCGACGCCCATGAGATAGCGTGGTTTTTCCGCAGGAAGCTCTTCTGTGGCCGCTTTTAAAGCGGGAACAAATAGATCGGTGGTTTCCCCTACAGACAACCCACCAATCGCGTGACCCGGCACGTCGAATTCCCGCAGCACTCTGGCACTTGCTTTTCTGAGTTCCGGGTCTGTACCCCCCTGAACAATGGAGAAAAGATTTTGCGACTGGGCCATTCCAGAATCGTTCCAGTACCGATAGGTGAGATCAAACCACTCATGCGTTCTTTTGAGTGATTGCTCTAATCTGGTGGAATCGGCAGGAAAAGGCGCACAATCGTCAATGGGCATAATAATATCACTGCCCAGCGCTTTCTGGATTTCCATGACTCTTTGCGGCGTAAACATGTGGGAAGAACCGTCTATATGGGACTTAAAGGAAACCCCTTGTTCGGAATATTTAGAAAGGTCGGAAAGCGAAAATGCCTGGAAGCCACCAGAATCCGTAAGGACCGCATGCGGCCAGGACATGAATTTTTTGACCCCACCAAAATGGTTCATGACTTCTTCGCCGGGGCGAAGATACAGATGGTACGTATTGGCGAGAATGAGCCTGTAACCGATTTTTTCGAGCTCTTCCTGTTTCATGGACTTGACCGTTGCCTGCGTTCCCACAGGCATAAATACCGGCGTAGGCACACTCACCAGTCCTTGAAACTGGAGCACCCCGGCTCTGGCATTTTCGACTGTTTGCTCTATTTTGAATGTTAGTTTGCTCACGCTTTATCCGGTTTTGAACTGGAACCCAGGAGAAGAACTTCATCACCTTCGAGCAGAACGAAATCGTGTCTGGGGCTAAAGATAAACTCACCCCCTTTTCTGCGGACTCCCACGACGAGTAGAGCTTTCGCTCTAAAATCAGACTGGGCAATCGACTTCTTGCAACTGTAGCTGTTCTTATCAATAATGCTGCTTTTTAACTCAAACTCCAGATTGGCTTTGCCCATAAACACTTCCAGAAGTTCATGCATCTGGGGATTGATGAAACTGCGCGCCATTTGGTTCCCTCCTTCTAAAAAAGGAGAAACAACCTTGTTCGCTCCAGCCTGAATCATTTTTTTTCGACTTGATTCTTCTGTAATTCGCGTCTGGATAAAAAGACTTTGGTTAAGCATTCTGGCAGTCAACACGACAAACAGATTAGAAGCGTCGTCGGGAAGAACGGCTGCGAGGCCTTTGGCTCTTTCAATTCCCGCCTCTATGAGTACGTCCTCTTCTTTGGCGTCTTTGAACAAGAACAACCAATCCGGGTCACTTTGAGCTGTGATGGAATCCTGGTTTGGTTCGATAATGATAAAGGGAACTCGCCCTTTTACAAGCTCGTGAACTAAGCCGATGGCCATGCGCCCGCCTCCAGCAATGATATAATGATCTTTGAGCGACTTTATTTTGTCTTCCATTTCCTTTGTCCTCGCAATGCTCCGAAAGTTATTTTCAACAAATACTTTAAAAATAAAATTGATGGCAAGGCCGTAAAAAATTACTCCTCCCAAAATTAACAGAATCGTAAAGCTACGCGTGCGCGTTGACATTTCGTGGATTTCACCGTATCCTACTGTACTCAAAGTGATGACCGTCATGTACAGGGAATCGAACAGAGACCAGTGTTCCAAAATAGCATAGCCGAAGGTTCCCAACAAGACCAGGGAAGAGAGAAAAAATACTGGAATCCTGAGCAGATAAAAAAAATGGAAAAGCGACTTTCGCCACGCCGGATTCATAAAAGGATACAAGCGAAAACAAATAAGGGAGGGAAAGCAATTTATCCCTCCCAATTGGAGCTCACATTCAGCCTGGTTTACAAGAATTGCTGCCCTAAATCTTTTCCAGAATCATCGCGCCGCCTACTCCACCACCGGCGCAGATGGCCCCCATGGAATAACGCGCTTTAGAGTCCCGCTGGAGTTCCAGAATCTGATTTATTGCTACGCGAATGCCTGTCATCCCGAGTGGATGCCCAATCGCCAGAGTGCCCCCGTTGCGGTTTACGTCGCCTTTGGCATACCGCTTTACCAGATCGTATCCAAATTCGTCGCGAACCAGAACCATACTGCCCAGTGCTGTTGCCGCAAAGGCTTCGTGAATTTCATAAAAGGATATATCGTCCCAGTGGAGACCAGTTTTCTCAAGAGCGTTTTTCATCGCGTAACCAATCCCTAAACCCATAATGGATGGATCAACCCCGTAATAGCCCCAGCCACGAATGACAGCCTGGATGGGCAGTCCGAGCTCTTTTGCCCGGCTCTCGGTGGTTACAATGAGTGCGCCGGCTCCATCGGATTGTGGACATGAATTAAATAGAGAAACCTTGCCCGTTGTTTCGCCTTCTTTATACTCTTTTCCTATAAAGGTACCAAAATCTTCGTACAGTTTTTTTATACCACCGGGAATGGCATCGTAGATGGGCCCGGCTTTGGCAAAGCGCTCTGGCTTTTCTACAAATCCGGTTTTGCTCATGATAAATTCATCTTTATCTAACTCTGCCGCATCGGTTTTTACCGGCATAATAAATGAATCGTAGCGCCCTTCTGTGATTGCCTGCAAAGTCCTGCTGTATGAGCCGTGCGCATACGAGTCAAGTTCTTCTTTTGAGAGTCCCAGTTTCTGGGCGACAATCTCTGCCGTCGTAAACATCATCGCATTGCGAGCAGGATCATTCAAACCCTGTTCAACTCCGTCGATAATGTCTATCTCTGGCATGCCCGGAATTTCTGCCCAGTTTTTGCGGATTTTTTCCACTGTCGCTGTTTTAGGATTTCTTTTTACTTTATCCAGAAAAATCCCCATGTTGCTCATGGACTCTTGCCCGGTTACGAGCATGGTTTCGTTCTCGCCAAGCAGAATGCGGCGCGATGCTTCAAAAATGGCTTCAAACCCGGAAACACAATTATTGGCGACCGTCACGGCGGGAGCCTCTAAGGGTAGATTTGCGCGCACAGAAATAACTCGCGCTACATTGGGAGCTTTGGAGCTTTGGGCAATCTCCCCCGATACAACTCCATCAATGACATTTTTGGGCAGTCCCGTTCTGCGGAATAATTCTTCTACAACGAGTGAGGCAAGTTCATTAGCCTCCAGAGAGGACAGACTTTTGGAGGCCTGCCCAACGGGGGTGCGCAATGCCCCCGCTATTACGAGCCGTTCGCCGTTTCTTGTAAAACTCAATGGTTTCATAAATCGCTCCTTATGCGTTCTCCGGCTGTTGTCGGATGTCTGGATACCTGAATGCTATCCCAGCAATTTTTTTAGCTCATCGGAAAGAGGGGGAACCACTTCAAACAGATCTCCCACAATTCCGTACGTAGCTACGCCAAAAATGGGTGCCTCTGGATCTTTATTGACGGCAACAATTATCTTAGAGGAACTCATTCCAGCTAAATGCTGAATCGCTCCAGAAAGGCCAATCGCCATGTATAAGTTGGGAGCCACGGTCTGGCCTGTCTGCCCTACCTGCAACGCATGATCTGCCCAGCCCGCATCGACAACGGCTCGCGTTGCCCCCGTTGCCGCTCCAAGAATATCCGCAAGGTCTTCGATTAGTTTGTAATTAGCTGCTTCTTTAATTCCCCGTCCACCTGTTACGACGCGGTCTGCATCTGCCAAGGAAACCCGCTTAGTGACGACGGGTGTGAACTCGACAATCTTTGCCATAGGTTCAATTCCATCCCCGGAGATTTCAACGATTTCTCCTTTGCCCGTGCTTTCTTCAATAGTAAAAGAATTGGAGCGCAGAGAAACAACGGCCACAGGCCCCTTTGACTTTAACTGCACTTTGGCTTTGCCGGAATATACGGGTCTTGTAATCGCAACGCGATCTCCATCGACAGAAATCTGTGTGGCATCGGACAATACGACAGTATCTAACAGGGCCGCTACCCGGGCAGAAATATCGCGCCCATACCAGTCATGGGCAAAAAAGACTGCCTGGTACCCGCCCTCTTTTGCTTTCGCTGCAATCAGGCGGGACTGCATTTCTGCATCGTATTCGCTGGTTTTGAACAGATAAATTGTATCTGCTCCATAGGCGGAAGCCTCTTGGGCTGCATTCCCTGTTCCAGCGACAAAGGCATCGGTTTGTGCGCCCAACTTTTTGGCAACGGTAACGGCTTCCCGGGACGACTTTCTGAGTGCACCATCTTTTTCCTGTGCAATAACTAATATGCGCATAATCTGCTCCTTATATAACCTTGGCATCTTCGTGAAGAGCCTGGACAAGAGCGCGAGCTTTGTCTGCCGCTGTCTCTCCTTCTATAATTTTTCCCTTGGGGCGCGCATCGGCATCGCCATACGCGACAATCTCTACCATGCTTTCCCAGCCTGGAACCAGCTCCAACAAATTTCGAGTATCGATTGCTTTTTTCTTGGCATCCATAATTCCTTTTAAATTTGGATAGCGCGGCTCATTGAGACCTGCGTTGGCAGTGATCACTGCGGGCAGAGCAGCCTGGTATACGGCACGACCGCCTTCTGCCTCGGAAAGAACGCGAACGGAACCGTCGCTAACGGTAACCTCTACGGCAAAGGGAATAAGGCCTATTCCCAAGCGGGTAGCGAGCATTAGAGGAACCTGACCGTTATCCGAATCGGAACCCTGGCGACCCGCGAGAATCAGCTGAACATCCTCCGCACGCACAACAGCCTCTAATGCCCTTGCTATGGACTGAGAATCGAGCATGGTGTATTCGGGATGAACAACGTGTATTCCCTTATCTGCTCCCATGGCATATGCTGTGCGAATGGCAGACGTGGCATCGGCTGGACCGACAGAAACGACTGTTACCGTTGCTCCGGATTTTTGCTTAATGCGGATTGCTTCTTCCAATGCAATTTCATCGTATGGGGAAATAATCCATTTAATGCCATCTTGAACAATGGAACCTCCAGATACACGGATTCTTGCCTCTGTATCTGGCACCTGTTTAATTAACACGAATATATTCATTTTTTCCTCCCTGTTTAAATTTGTAAAGCATGCCTTCCTGCTTTTGCAGCACCAATCGTTTCTATGGAATCGATTAACAGCATCATACTCTGCAAGGCCCGTCTCATGTACAATACATTGAGAGAATAATAAATCTCTTTGCCCTTTCTGGTTGCCTTGACTATGTGCGCTGCACGCAACACACTCAAATGATGCGAAATGGTTGGCCGTGACAAAGAAAACTGCTCTGCAATTTCGTTCACAAATATAGGTCCTTCTTTTCCAAGCAGGAGGATAATAGCCTGCCGGGTTTCATCTGAGAGGGCCCGCAGCATTTCTGTTCGGAAAGCATAAATGTCTTTTTCTTTTAATGCTCTTTTTTTTCCGGTTTCTGTCTTAACTGCCATACGCTGTATAGTTTAATAAACCTGTAGAAAATCGTCAACCTGTTTTCACGCAAAAGCATAACAATACAAAGGAAATCTGCTTAACCATGGGTAAGCGGAAATAAAATGGGCTATGCTTTCTTCCCGGATTTTTATATTCATTTTTGCCTTGCTGTCTTCCGCAATCCAAGCTGCCCAGGTTGCTCACTGGGGAAGCGATTGCAAGCGCAACCGCACAGAACCCGTAGTTCACAGCGGGATCGGCGAAAAGCAGCAGATCATTCTCGATGCTCTGGCCAGCGAATCCCTTGCGGTTTCTTATCATTTGTACGACCCAACCGGAAATCTCGACATCAGTGTCGGCAGGGCAATTCCATTTCACGCTGCCAGCACATTCAAGGCGGGAATTTTAATGGCTGCCGTATATATTTCGCAGTCAGAAAAAAAAAAGAGTCTCCGTGAAATGGTTCGCGTCCGGAACAGTTTCCGATCGGTTGTGGGCAGAAAAATCTTCTCTGTTCCCCTTGGTGACAAAAATCTCCGACAAGACAAAACGCCAGAGTATCTGGACGGAGAGGTTCCCCTGTATTTTCTTTTACAGGATATGATAACCAACAGCTCCAATCTGGCAACAAACCTCGTGATTGAACATTATGGCCGCAAAAAGATTTCTCGTGTTTTGCGCAATAGGTTTAGTCTTCGGGAGTTTCATTTGCGGCGCCTGCTGTATGATACTCCCGCACACGAACGCTGCATAGACATTACAGTCACTCCAAGAACGTATACATCCATGTACCCGCTTATTTTTTCCGATTTTTTTTCTCAAGAGTCAAAGCAATTTTTATACGAAACACTCTCGTCCCCGGTACACAGAGAAGGAATACCCGCTCTGCTGCCCTCTCATTTCTCTGTATATTTTAAACCTGGAAACACGGGACAGATAGTAGCCGATGCGGGAGCCGTTATACCTCCTGACGGCAAGCCATATTATTTCTCTGCCTTTATAGCCTACTACAAAAATAAAACGGAAGCCAGAAATGCAATTGCGCAAGCCAGCCTTGCTGCCTGCCAGATGGTTGCAGCCGCCAGAGGCAACACTTTCTCGTGCGGAGCAACCGAATGAAAAAACAGTACCACGGCTTTCTACTCGTAGACAAACCGGTAGGTCTTATTTCCCGGAGGGCACTCAACAAGGCATTGCGCGTTTACGGAAAAAAGGGCGGCATAGAAGGTATTCTCGATCCATTTGCATCTGGCCTGCTGATTCTTGGATTTGGAATGGGGACGCGATTTTTTTCAGTCTTTCACGAGCTTCCCAAAACATACTCAGGGACAATTCTTTTTGGATCGGAAACAGATACCCTCGACCCCCAAGGAAAGGAAATATTGCATTCAGATTTACCTTCCGGTGATGTAGAACTCTGGGTAAAGGCTACGGAAAAATTTCAGGGTAGTGTTCAACAGATTCCACCGGCTTATTCGAATGTAAAAGTGGGGGGAGTTCGTTCACGCGAACTTGCGTTTCAGGGAACGCCAATAGAACCACCGGCCCGCTCCGTCTTTTTTCATCATTTTGAAATTACCAATAAACAGAGCGATCGGGCGGATTTTATCGCAACGGTATCCGCTGGTACGTATCTTCGTTCTCTTGCCCGGGACTTTGCGCGCGAGCTCCATTCTGCTGGCCATTTGATAGCCTTGCGAAGACTCTCCATTGGAAACTGGACTACAGAACAGGCCTTCCCCCTGAATCCAGATATCGATTTTTCTGGGTCCGTATCTTACTTTCTGCCTATTGACAAAATGCTGTCTTATCCAGAAATTCTGCTGTCACCAGAAGAAGCGCTTGCCCTGCGCCAGGGGCGTGTTCTCCCTACCCTGGAAACTGCTTCTGTTGCAAAACTCTATACACAGGATGCTACAGAGAAAAAATTTCTTGGCCTTGGCATGGCCGAAAACAATATTTTGAAATCTGTTCGCCTTCTGCCAGAATATGCGGAGGACGAATGAAATTATCTATGATTGGAGCCGGCGCTTTTGGTACGGCACTTGCCCAGGCTGCCGCGCACTTTTCTGAAATCGTTCTCTGGACCCGTTCTCAGGATGTATTAGAAAGCATTGCAACACGACGGGAAAACTCTGTGTATCTGCCTGGAATTCCCTTGAGACGAGAAATTCGGGCTACGAACAATTTGCGCGAGGCATTTACTAACCCGGATCTTATCATTATGGCAATTCCCTCACAGTATCTGCGCCCTCTGCTTTCCTCTTTGTCGCATTCAGATTTATTCAGGCAACCGGTTGTTTCTGCTGCGAAGGGAATTGAACAAAGCACCCACCTGTTCGTCACAGAAATCTATACCGAATTATTTCCGGGAGATAACCCGCTGCTCGTTTTATCCGGTCCATCCTTTGCCCGCGAACTTGCTCTTCAAAAGCCGACGGCGGTCACCCTTGCAGGCCGTGAAGAATCGATTCTTCGCGAAGTTCAGTCTCAATTGAGCACACCGTTTTTTCGCTTATATACCAGCAGAGATGTAAAAGGAGTGGAACTTGCAGGAGCTCTCAAAAACGTGATCGCCATTGCAGCCGGGATTTCGGATGGAATGGAACTTGGACTGAACGCGCGCGCTGCTTTGATAACAAGAGGTATTGCAGAAATTTCTCGCATGGGAATTTCGATGGGTTCATCCGACAAAACATTTACAGGTTTATCTTCAATTGGTGATATTGTGTTAACCTGTACGGGCGACTTGTCGCGCAATAGGGAAGTGGGCCTGCTTTTGGGACAGGGTAAAAAGCTATCTGATATTTTGCAGGGAAGTCGGTCCGTTGCAGAAGGCGTGGTCACAGCAAAGTCTGGTTATGAGCTGGCCCTGTCTCGAAATATTGAAATGCCAATTTTATCTGCCGTACACGATATTCTGTACGAAGATATGCCACCCCTCACTGCCATGCAGACACTCATGAACCGAGACCTGCGTGAAGAGCTATAAAAAAAATCTTGAAAGTTTGCTCAAATTCCTGAAAGTAGTTATTGGGCAGGCTTTGCCTGAGCTTTGCGGGTGGTCTGTGCCCGCAGGGTAAAAAAGTCCATAGACAGACTCTATCAACAAACGACTAAGGAAAAAATTATGAAACGACAAAAATTTAACACAGTTCTTTTTATCATGGCGGCATTTGTACTCTTCCCCACTGTAGCATTTACTGAAAATACCGAAAAAGATACAGAGGAAGATCAGCTCACCGGCAGCTATCTCGACATATACCACGCAAAAGAAATTTCTACACGCCTTGGCGACAGCAATCGCCTGCAGCTATACCGACTCAAAATAATGGTAGCAAACTTTGGCGATGGGGATGAGAAATCCAAACTGGACACTACCAGCGAAAACTACAAAGAAGCCATGAAATCCATGTACAAACGGCACTATCTCGCTTCTGAAAAAAAACTCACCGCAAACCGCTCGGAAATTCAAAGCATGTACGCAACGCTGGCTAAAAAATACCGCGAAAAAACAGCAGAGGTTCTCAACCGCACGGCAGACAGACTCGTGGAAATTGAGCTCTCAGAAAGTGTGGAACCGGGTGCTTTTGCTAACACGCATGCAAAACTGATCAGCCGTGCCAGAATTTCTCTGGTGGTTGGATACAACCAGCTGAGCATGGGAGAAGCCGAGGAAGGCAATACCCGCTACCCGGAAGCAATATCACATTTTCGCGTTGCCCGCTTCCATGCAATTCACATGCTTGCTGCCATGGCAGAAACAGAAGAAGATCGCAAAAAAATTCTCGACGAATTTAAAGTGGACCTAATGGACATTGAGAATAAAACAGCAGAAAAAGAATCTTGATAATCTTCTGGAAACATATTCAGGCTCAACCCGGAGAAATCCGGGTTTTTTGTTTCCCTCTATAAGGCAATCAGAAAGCTGGCCCATGTCGTTTCGTTTCCTTTTGTTTGCAATTCTGATTGTTACGCTTACTCCAAAATGCAGCGCTCAGAATGTTCCCGTAGTCGTACTCGATCCAGGCCATGGTGGGCGAGTGTCTTCTCCCCTTGCCGTGTATGGAGATAAATACGATGCCATTGCGGGAGAATACCAGGATAAATTTCGTCCCGGCGCCTACTATAAGGGCATTTGGGAAAACGAGGCAATGTATGATATTGTGTTCCGCGCAAGGGAAATTCTGAATCTTACTCTGGAAGAAGAAACGCAGCCAGAATTTGAGAAAATTCTATCCCGCTATGGAAAAGCTTCGGGAGGAATAAAACCTGTTCAAGCGCATTTAAGCCGTGAACAATCTGCTCCGAACATATATTTTAGTATTCGCAAAGATCCTAATGCTCCTTACCGCCTTTTTGATTATCCAGACATTGAAACAGAAGAGCTTAAGCAGGGAACCATTTCTCGAATAAATGCTCTAAAACCTCAGCTCGTCGTTTCTGTTCACTTGACCGCCTCTGATGGTGGAAAAAACGGTGCCATGGCTGCAGTAATTACACCCGGATACAAAACATTCAATATTGCGCGAGACTATGTAAATTCTTCCGCTGCCAATCGAAAAAAAATTCAACAGAATTTCTTGCGAAGCCAATGGGGAAACTGGTTTATTGCGGCACAGGGTTACGATCCCTTTGAATCTTTTCTTTGTGACGCATGGATATACTATACCGGCGGCTGGTCTAATCCTTCTGGACTTTCGCCCAAAAAAGACAGCTTTCGCGGCTATCGCCAGAATATGATAAGCTGGAGTTACTCTGATGATGCAGACTGGTGGAAAGAGGCAGCAAATCATCCAAAAGAAACCCGCTATGATTCCAATCTATCCTCGTTTAAACCCAACGGTCCATTTTGGAAAAGAGAAACATCGCAACCAGAATCCTGGCGAAGAGAGAATGGGCCCGAAGGATACGGCGGCGATAATTTTTATGCCTCTCAGGAAATTATGCGCTACGTGCAGACATCCTTTATACAAAAAGGAATTGATACGGAAGCCACTTCACCTGAAATCCGCAACCCCTATCTGTCCACCTGGTCTGTTCCTACCTACGTGAACGCTGTGGCAGCCTATCTGGAAATTGCTCATCTGTTATCCTCCCGGGACCGCATGCGAATGACAAAACACCGGGACGTGTATGCAGAAGGTCTTGCCGTTGGCGTCTATTCTCTCGTTTATCCTGTTGAGAATAAATTAAAGGGGAAAAACGGGCCCAAAGGAAAACCTGTCGATTTCCATAAATACAAATCGCTGCCGCAGGGGAATTATTTTGAAGCTGTCGTTAAATAAAAAAAAGCCGATAATATCTTGTGCGGCGTCTTTTAGTTTTCGTGATCGTTTTTTCTGTTTTCGCAGAAGAAAATCCCCTGGACTATTATCGCATTCATTTTGAAGAGAAAGAACAGCATCCACTTGCAGATACTTTGTTTGAGAAAACTGTCTGGAAAAGGAAAGTCTCGCACATTTTGCTGGACAGCAGCGGAGACCTGTACCGCGTATCGCTTCTCATGATTCTGGAGTATCCGCATAACTATCGCTCCCAAAATTACCCGCTCTACTATGAGTACGATGAAATTGCCCCTGCCATGGAAAAATTGAAATGGCTGGATTCGTTTCTGGAGAGGCGCGGAGTAATGCGGGTTTCAGTTTTGGGCAATAAAATTACATCTGAAACAATTTTGTTCCCCGGTTACGATTTTATTCCTGAGCAAAGAGCCATGCATTAAAAGAATTCAACATCCCCTATTTCTGAAAGGTTATCGTAGGTTACTTGCTGCGTATTTATGTAAAGCTCTTCCGCTTTGGCGATATCGATGGAATGAATCGCGTAGGCTTCGAGTTTACTGTTTTCCACTTTTGCCGATTCAATAATGTCCTGCAATACCTCCGCTGTCATGGCGTCGACAAGATACGGCAGTTTTTCCTCTTTTGCCAGAAGAGATAATTGTTCACTCATCTCTACAGCCGTTCCCGTAACTGTGTATTCTATGCGACGTTTGGATCCTATGTTTCCTGCAAAAATGGCTCCACTCGCTATCCCAATGCTATATAGGGGGGGCGTTTCCTGCAGAGTCGGGTTGTTCACGATAAATTCTTCCATGAACGCAAGAATTCCTTCGGTTGCTCGCAATGCATTATAGGCGTCGTTCGCATACACAACTGGTGTACCAAATGTAGCCAGGATTCCTTGTGATAAAAAACGATTCACAGATCCATAGCCCGCATAGATTATACTGGAAACACCATTATATATGTCGCTGAGCAGAGCCCCAAACTCCATCGGTTTTCCTTTATCTGCCAGCTCGACCATATTATGAATTCTGAAGAACAGAATAGTCGCGAAAGTTTGAATTCCAGACAGATCACCTTCGCCGCGTTCTTTTTTTATGTGCTCCAGTAAATCCGATGTAAAAAATTTTGAGAGGACTTTTTTTTCCTCTTCGAGTTTCATGTTGAGTTGAAATAGCTGGCGACGAGATTCTTTCATTTCGAGCAGGTTTGCAATTTTAAGGGCAAGCTCTATAGTGCGCAATGGTTTAAAAATAATTTCGCTTGCCCCGGCTGTGAGTCCCGAAAGGGCCGTTGCTTCGCTTACATCTGCCGTCATCAGGAGAACCACTGTTTCGCGAAGCATGTGGTTGCTTTGCAACTGTTTAAGAATCTGCAATCCACTGATGTCGGCCAGGTGCACGTCGAGAAGAATTATATCCGGGCTCATATCGAGGGCGTACTGCAAACCCTTTCTACCAGAAGAGACAATGCGGGCGCGAAAGCCGAGCCTGCTTATTTTTGCGATTTTGTGCAGCATTTTTTTGAGAAGCAGCCTGTCGTTCGCATTATCTTCGATTATCAGTAAACTTACGGTTTCTACGGTTCCCATGATTCACACGCTATTGCTGGAATTGTCGTTGTAAAGAAATATATTTTATACTTTACGGAATAAGTCCTATAAAAAGCATGGCATGTCATTATTGTTTTTTCATTTTTTTCTCCGAGTCTCTCCTTGCCCCGGCTTCGGCCGGGGCTCTTTTTGAGAACAGATATTACCTGCCGAAACACTTTCTACATTGAGCGAAAAGCGCTTTAAACATTGGGCCAGCGCAAAGGCTCCGAAGACAAATATCGCTTTTCCTTCTTGCCAGCGCGAATTCGCTTAATAAAAGATTTCAAAATCGTTTCATAAAAAGAAACTCCCCCAATCTTATCCTCACAACCGGTATCAATATTGGGGTTCTCGTTTACTTCTATGACAAAAGCCTGATCTCCCTTCTGCTTTATATCAACTCCATAAAGGCCATCACCCATGAGAGAAGATGACTGCACGGCTAAATGCAATACAAAGGGGGGAACGTTTTCCAGTGGCACTGCCTCCGACGAACCGTAATTAATCTCCTCACTGCTGCTCCAGTCATACACCTGCCAGTGCTCTTTGCTCATGAAATATTTGCATGCATAGAAGACTTTATTGTCAAGAACGCCAATTCTCCAATCGTATGGCGTGTAAAAAAATTCCTGGATGACAACCAAATCAGATTTGATAAAAATTCTATGGAGCGCTTCATTATACTCTTCGGGATTGTTCGCTTTTGTCACTCCAACAGAAAAAGAACTGTCTGGCTGCTTAATAATTACAGGGAAAGAAATATCTGCTTCTTCCTCGGCACCTTTCACAAGGATTCTCGTTTGGGGCATGGGAATACTATTCTTTTGAAATATTTCTGTCTGGTATATTTTATTGGAGCAGCGCAAAATTGACCATGGATCATCAATAACGGCCAAACCCTCGCTCCAGGCCAGGCGGGAAAAGACATAAGTGTGATTATTGAGATCTGTGGTTTCGCGAATAAACAGGGCATCAAAAGCTGTAAGCCTGGATATGTCATCCCGGGTTATAAACTCTGCCTTAATATGCAGCTTTTTGGCAACCTCTACAAAATTATTCAATACGATCGAACAGGATGGAGGATATTTTTCCTGCGGGTTCACGAGAATCGCGAGAGTATATCTGGGTTGAACAAAATATCCCGGAATCTTTTTCAGAAAACCATCAGACCGAGAGAGACTTTGCTCTAGCAGGCTTTTTTCTTCCGCTGTAAGATTCTGCAGCGATAGAGGCTGAATCGATTGAATGCCCCCGGAATCTCCCGTCGTGATGGTTACGCTCATGACTGGAATGTTAAAAAAGCGAAATACTACATCGGCAACTTTCTGATATGTCGATTCCAGAGTGGAGCCCAGAATAACCCTGAATGTTGACTGAAGAATTTGGGTTACCGGAAGCAATCTTAGAGATCTTACCTCTACTGAAATCTTCTTGAGTATTTCGCGATTGTGTATATCGAGCAAAGAGGCAACAGAGGGAAATACCCTTTGCCCCCGTGCCGAAGCCAGCATTGACACATAATAGCCCGTAGACTGGTATTGCAGGGAACTACTGAGATTCAAAATTATTTTTTCTCTGGATGAGGATTCATTGAGATTCTGAAAAAAATCACTCGGCGATAGAATATGCAATAGTGGATGTTTATTTCCGGACAAGTCCTCATCTGCCACAATCAAAATTCGATTGCTTCCCAATTCCTGATCGAGAAAATTCTGCCGACGCATCTTGACAGCAGACTTTGATGGGGCATAGTAATTTTCCAGATCCCGCATTTTTTCAAATCCAAAGGATCTGTACCAGTCAATCAGGAATGTCTTTTCTGAGTCTGTTTCTAACACAGAATAGGGAATGCGGCGGCGATTCGCAAGCTCCAGAACAAAATTCATCAATTGTCTGCCTGCACCCTGCTGCCTGCTCTCGGGACTTACTGCAACGGAATAAATGCGCATAGTATCCCCCTTGAACCAGAGGAAAATTGCACCAACAGGATTTGTCTCTCCAATGAGATATACTTCCTGCCCGGCAGAAGACAGGCTGTGATGAATAGAGCGGCGTGACGAGCGATGCTGCTCTCCGAACGAAGCTTCCTCTAATGCGATAAGAAAAGGTAAATCTGCCAATGTTGCCCTGCGAACAGGTTGATGATTGTTTTCCATAAATTCAAGTACCCTCTGGATGATTCTGTAAAGCCGGATTCTTTTACTTAATTAAAGCGGTGACAGCTTTTCTAACAGGTTGTTGTTTTTCAACAGCCTGCTAAAGATCTTGCTAAAGATTCAGAGATTACTTTCCTGCTTATTCCGGAAAATTCACTGTAAACGAAGCTCCCGGTTTTTCTGATACTCGACTGTTCCGTGAAGCTGCTGTGTCAATCCATTCAACGTCTCCAATAAATGAAGTAACACCGATCAATAGACCGGAAGCAAGCTCTGAACCTTTTTCAGAGCTTGCTTAGAAATTTGGCGCAACAAAGTAGAAAAAGTACAGCGACTGAAGTCTTTGGCCCTGGATTCGCAACCGGCTGCCACAAATACAGGATGGTGCACAGACAGTTCACTATCGGGCGGGGTAATGTATACAGTGGAGGGCTCTTGTCCTTATTATCTATTTTTTTTGACAGCTGTTTGAAAAGCATTAATTATTAAGACTGAATTACGGAATATTCCACTGCAACCCCGTCCGGAAAGATAAATTCTCCTGCAGGTAGACGTTTCCAGCTTCCCAGCCCGGACCCTTGTACTCTGTCGTCGTCGTTACCAGCACCGTTGGGCTGACTGGAAAATTGACTCCAACCGCAATCAGACCGCTCTCCACAGTAACATCGGAAATGCCAGTGCGTGGTTGCGACCAGAAAGCAAGTCTTAACGAAGCATACAGCTTCCCAACCGGATAGTCATACAACTCTGCTTCCATTCCACCAGATGAACGAACGGGATTATTATACACGCGGCCCGTTAGAATCATTTTTACAGGATTCGAGTTAAAATATAACCTGGTATCTGTACTTTCCCCAAAAGATGTAAGATAATGAAACATGGCCAATGTCCAGGATGCGCCCCCCCAGGAAAATGGATCTATCCTCCACATCATGGGATTGAGGAGAGAAATATAACTTCTGTTGGCAACCCGTTGCAGGTATCCCTTCTCGGAACTTTTTAACTCGTCGTAGTGGATATACCTGTCTACTCCGCTGCCCGATGGATGCACTCCCCGAACTGCATAATCCTCCCGGGGTCTGTGTAGATCGTAAGTCCAGGCAGTGCAGTCGAGACCGGTGAAGTCGCGATCTTTTTCGTTAGAAGTTTCTTCTTTTTTGTACACATAGGCGTACATGGCATCGTTCTGCCTTCCACTGCGGCACATTTCCATGTAAGAAAGATTTGTCACTGTTCCTACAAGCATAGCCACTCCATACGCATAGTTTCTTCCATGCATTGCAATTTCGCGGCTATACTTTTCGTTCAAAAACTCTACAGATTCCATTCCCGCAGCGGACATTCTCACAAATCCAGACGGATTCTCTTTTTTGAATTCAGCCAGTGCGGCATCCTCCACGCCATGCACTTTAATGACGGGTTCGCCGAATGGAAATTCATTCACTTGATTCACAGATGAAATATTCTCTGCAGCAAGTACAGATCGGTGCCATTCTTCATGCATCCATGCTATTCCAAAAGGCGTATAAAAAGAAATATAATGAAAAGCGAAAGAAGCCAGCCACGATGGAGCTACCCCCTGCGGGTACACATACTGATAAATAAGGTAATTGCCTGTCTGGTACCATGCGAATGTAATGTCCTGCGCCTGCTGCATGGACGGAAACCGGTAGAAATCTCCCTCTGCCTGGTAGGGGTATTCCCACAGCGTTGCCGAATAAGACAATTTTCCGGATAGCGGTTCGCGAACCATCCCTTGCGCAAAAACAGAATTGACCGACAAAAGAACAATAAGAGTCCTGAAATATTTCATGCGCCATTATCGGAAATGCCGCAGGCAATTCAATTAAAAAGCATTCAGATATCTCTCCGGGTTGCATACCGCACCTTCGGCAAAGACAGGCGTTGATTTTGCAATCCCCACGCATACACTCCACATGGAGACATTTCCCCGCCAAGAACCCGTGCGTCGCATTCACGATACAGAGGCAGGAAAACTATCTTCAGCTGCATCCCGGTTTGCTCCCGGCTCCGAAACAGCCAGGCCCAAAGGTCTTGGAATCTTTAGACCACCCTACGAAAATCTTCGTTAGGGCTCGCCAAACTTTTCCAGAAGGACCGGATGTGCCGCGTTAAAACCTGCTTCAATTAAGCGTGGCACCTGTTTAGAATCGATCATGTTAAAACCGGTAAGATCTGGAGTGATCATGAGATCGGCTGTTCCCGTTTCCAGACGGGTCGCATTTTTGAGAGCAATCCCGAGCGAGTTCACGAGAACATCGAGAACATTTTTCGGCTTCTTAAAATGAATGTTGGATATTAAATCTACCCCGACAATATTTTTAAGTCCTGCATCTATATGCGGAGACAGTGGAATATTTTCAATCACGCCACCATCAACAAGAATACGCCCGTTCATCTCTACGGGCGCAAATACGCCGGGAATGCAGGAGCTGGCTCTCACTCCATCCGCGACACTTCCCGATGTTATGACAACTTTTTCGCCCGTTACAATATCTGCTGCAACCATGCTGAGCGGTATGGGAGAATTTTCGATTTTTACACTCCCAAGTTCTTTTCGCATCATCCTTGTAATTTTGTCATTAGAAAGAATACCGCCTTTAGTTAATGTCACTGAGGCAATGTCCAGCCAGTTTAGCGACATTGCAATACTTTCAATTTCGTCCCAGTGTTTTCCAAAGGCGTAAAGGGCCCCTACGAGAGCCCCTACACTCGTTCCGCTCAAGGCAATAACTTTGATGTCGAGTTCTTCTATCGCCTTGAGCACGCCAATATGCGCAGCGCCCAAAACTGCCCCACCACCGAGCGCAAGAGCGACTTCCCGTTTCCTTTTAAAAATTCTCATAAAATATTAATTCCTAACAGATTGTCGAAAAGTTCCTATATGCACAGGCAACGCGTAAAATGCGGGAGCGAAAATTTGAAATCCATAAACTTCGTCCACTGCGTGTCGAATAGATCGAGACAGGCTGTGGCCTGCCAACTGCCCGAGAAGAAAACAACTTGTCAACGTTTTGTTTTTGTACAAGAAATCCTGCATGCGGTTTTTTGGGTTGCTCTTGGCTATAGTTTCTGTTCTGCAGGCGCAGCAAAACCAGGGCTGGTCTGATCTGTTTGAAGAAGAAGCAACCGGATTTGGCTCTGAACGTAGCCAAAAAAAGACGGAGGCTTTTGTTTATTCTATTGAGAAATGGGAGAACCATTTGGCCCTTAGATTTTTGTTTGCATACCGCTACACCAATTATCCCAAATATACAAGTTCCATGATCTTTCCATTCTGGTATTCTCTCCATTCAAAAATCGATGAACGGAGAAAACGCCAGATTCTCCTCTGGTACTCTGAACAAACAAAGCAGCGCAGCATGTTCACTCTTTTCCCCATTTTCTATTTTCGCAAACATACTATAGCGGATGCGCAGCAGACAGCATACTCTGTTCCTCTGTTCTTCAACTTGAAGACGATGCAATCTTTGGGAGACAGATCGCAATTCTACTCTTTCTGGTTGTTTCCTCTGTTTGTGAATGCGCGCAGAGAATTTGCCGTATTTCCCCTCTTCTCTTTAAAGCGAAGCAGCAATGGCAAAGCGTATCACTTTTCGCCGATCCATTTTTATCGCTCCCAACCTGGCCTGTACCAGTTCTGGCTTTTACCCTGGGCTGACTTTCAATACGGGGCGATTGCGTTTCGCGCCCTGTTGCCCGCGTTTGCAGACTGGAAAGGCGTACACACGCGGTGGCTGCTCACGCCGGCGTTTTTTCAGTACCATAACCAGAGAACCAGAGAGAGTCTCTTTTTAACACCACTCATAGCTGCCCTGTGGACAGAAAAAGGGGAAGGCGTTTCGAGTGGTGGCGATAACTTCCAATATGCAGATTACCGGTTTTCGTGGATTTACAGCGCTTTCAGTATTACAAAACGATTCTCAGAATTTATTCCATCAAGAAGTAAAATGGAAACAACTGAAACGACGATAGACTCCCGCGATGACAGCTTTGTATCGCATCGAAAAAACAGCCAGGATTATTTCAGAACAGATCTTTTATTTTCTTTATTCGTATATGAAAAAGCCGATCAACTCATCCACCAGAGAGCGCTTCCCCTCTATTGGCTTACCATAGACAGACAAAACGAGTTGGAACAGAATGGTATTTTTCCAGTCTATTACTCTCACAAAGAGAAAGGAAAAGAATATTTTATTTCGCTGCCCTACGCAAAACAGGTCACGCCCCTGCACAAAATGGAATCCTACGCACTATGGGCTTATTGGAGAAACGAGAACTTCTCGGATAAAACCATCAGGATGGACTGGTTTTATCCCATTGCCCGCTATTCGCAAAATCCTCAACAAAAATCGTGGTACGTTTTCCCCATTTGGTATGGGAGATCCTCCGCACAGGAAAACGTATTTTTTACGCCTGTCTTCGCGTCCTTTCAAAAAGATTTTTCCGACGAGAACGCAGGCTTCTTTAGAAAAGCAAATACATTCTGGCTGATGGGATATTTCTCTTTGCACGACAGTAGCAGTTACTCTGCAAATAGAGGGAATACGCAAAAGACTTCCACCGATTACACAAACTATTTTCTCATCTACGATCATGGGCGCAAAAAAGAATGGAATGGCTCCAAAGAATTTTTGCTGCGACAAAGCCATGGTCTGGCGGCGCGGAGTCTTTATTTTGAAAGAAGAGGAAAGAACAATTTGTTTTTAGCAGGATACGGAGCCCTCTTTGCCGAAACAGATTCTAACTCATGGTATGCAGGGGCGGGATGGTTTACCTTTCTGCATTACGCGCACAGTAACGGAGACTACTGGAACCATATATTCCCCCTGTATTTTCTGGGCAGAGAAAACAGCCCCCACATTCAGGAAAAAGAAAAATGGGATCATTTCTTTTTCTCACCTGTGTTACTGACATGGTACAATGAGAATGGGCAAAATTATTATTGGAATACGCTCGGTCTCTGGTACGATTCCTATAACCATGCCGCAAACACACACGATCGCGGAATACTGTTTGGGTTGCTATACCGGGAAAGCAACCGCGAGCTGCGATCGTTTAACAGAAAAAGTATTCTATATGGATTTTTGTGGTACCACGAAACAGAGCGCGAAACCAGCTGGCAGCATACAAGTTTTCTGAACGGGCTCTACAGCATTACGCAAACCGGTGGAAATGCAACCACCAGAATTATGGGTTTCCCGCTGTGATCAGCTTTCCTGCGCCTGCCCCTTTTTCCCCGTTTTCTCCGCGCCCTCTTCAATCTTTTTTATTTCTGGAGCGGGAACTTCCTTTTCGCTGGCATGTCCGTGTTCACTGGACTCAGCCATATTGCGCAAGGAAGAGGGAAGCGTCGATTGTGGAGTTTCCAGAATTCCAATCCTTGCTCCCTTTTCCTGCGGGTACAAAACACTTGCCAAAAATATTATCAGAAAAATCTTCTTCATTAATAACTAGTCCTCGTTAAATAGATTAGGGGTATCCCCGGTTGGATTACAACGCGCTCCAAGCTTCTTTCCCACAGTAGACCCTTTGGCCCTTCGATGTAGCGAATGGTACCGGTATATTCGCCTGGCTCTGCCATGAGCACAGCTACCCCGTAAAAATCCGGAAGGGTGTGCCAGCATCGCAGATCCGGTGATTCACTGGCCATGGTTGTAATGCCCACGGCAACGCCCGCGACAATGCCCGTCAGGAGAGCTGTCCCGCCGGAGGCCCCTGACTCCTTTGCAATTTTCTCTGCTGCAAAACGGGCTACAAGCGAAGCAACAAGTTTTGTCGCTATTCGCAGTATCATTTTTTCTTTCATTTCTGGATACTGTTTTTCAATATTTCCGGTAAACAGATTTCCCATGTTTGTAATTTGCACGGTACGCCCCTGAAGCCTTTTGGCGCCTGAGAGATCTATTTCTGCCGAAGTGGCTCTGTAGTCTCTGTGCTCGTAGGTCGGGATTGGGTGCTCCACCGTTGCAAGGGCAGCCATGGCAGCAGAAACGGTTACACCCTCGGCAGACTGCGTATAAATGGCAACGCGCAGGGCGGCCTCCAACAAAGCCTGTGTTCCCGGTTCTTCGAGCAGGCGACCCCGCGATTTTCTCACGGGAATTTTACCGGCTTCGTGAACGAACACCAGCGGAACCGCATTGGCCGAAACAGCGGGCAGGCCGTACATTTTTTTCCACTGTTCTGCTTCCTGGTTTTCGCGCAACTGATGTGCTGTGTAGTAAAGCAACATTCCTGTCGGCTGCAGTCCGGGTTGCACCGCATGGATTTTCTTTAATTCTATATAAGCATACTCGAAATCTTTTTGAGCAATTGCCGCATAGGCTGCCATAAGGCGGGCGAAGAGATTTTCTGACAGAGCTTTGTTTCCCTTCTGATTTTCTTTTTCGAGAAGATAGTTTACCTTGCGAAATTCCACCAATGCAGATTCTGCAATATTTAAGGCTAAATAATTAAGACCAGAAACAAGATTTACGCCAATGTGTTCGTACACAATGGGTTTATAGTTCTGACCTTTCTCATTTGTTAACAGCGAAACCGTCTCGCCGGAAATGCTGGTGACCGATTTAGCCGCAATGGCACTTGCCTTCGCGAGCAACTGGTTGCTCGTTTCAAAGTCACCGGCTGTATGCAGCAGAGAGCCCGCCTCCATTAAATACAGCAGGGAATCGGGACTGTTCTTATTTACTTTTTCGATGAGTGTTCTGGAAGCATGGTATGGCAGTGAATTGTCGTAAAACAGGCGTTCCGTTTTTGCTATATCGTCGCGGTAAGAAGTTGCCGTGCACGAGGCCAGCAACAAAGCGAAAGAGAATACAATGCTGCGCGTTACCATGAGATTTCGGATTCAGAAGACTCTTTCAAAAATCTCTGCTGTTCCTGCCATTTTACAATTCCGGTAGACAATTCCGTAAGCTGGATAGTGACTACCAGATACTGAATTTTTTTGCCTTTGTTGTATTGCAGGTTCTCCGTGACCTCGCCGCTTAAAAGATAATTTGGCGACTTCAGGTTACCCACGGAAATGGCCGTTTCCGAATCAATGAGTCCAGTCTGCGCAATTTCGATTTCTTCCATTGTGCTGTCTCTCTTGCTGCGATCAATAAATACAATCTGCCTTTTCACCAGATTTGTCGTAATATCATTCATGAGCATTCTGGTGTCTATGTGTTCGCTCGTGCGGTTGGCCACTTTATCTACTGCGAGAAATGCAGCAGAGTCTGTTCCCTTGAGATAAGCATACAGAGACGCAGTCATTTTTTCTACAGTGGAATTAATTTCAACCGGACCCCACTGAACAGATGCGGATGCTTTTTTGGAGTCTTTGTATTGCGTAGACTGGCACCCGGAAAGGAAAAACAGTACTGTTAAAAGAATTGCCGTTCTTATATTTTTCATAGTGGTATTGTGGCAGATTTATCATTATCGTCAAGCTTTTTGGGATATACGCGCCACGCAGAATTTGTTTTTTCAGCCCTATGATAGAAGTCGTTCTGCAAACAGAATCGTGCCATTGGATTGACATTATTGATCAGACAGAAGAAGATGCCCAGGAAATTTCCAGAATCTTTAAGCTTCACCCTCTTGCCCTGCAAGATGCACTCGACCCAAAACATTTACCCAAAATAGAAAAATTCGAAGAAATTTTCTTTTTGGTGCTGCGCCACTTTGATGAAGAATGCCATTACACGGGTACCAATGTTCGCGAACTTACCCGCAAGATCTCTATCTTTATGGGAAAAGATTTTCTCATCACCATGCACCGCAAAGAAAACTCTATCACGCACAGAATCAAATCGATGGTTTTATCTGGACTCGGCTCGCCGCAAGAGATTGTTATGGAACTGATAGACAGCGTTATAAAAACGTACGAAGATGCAGTAGAAAACGAGCAGGATGCCATTGACATTATAGAAGAGAAAATATTCAAGAACAGAGGGAATACGGAAATTCTCGAAGATCTTTATGGGATCAAACAGAAGGCGTATGTTTACAAACGCATGCTGGCCCAGCACAAAGAAATTCTCATCAGCCGTGAAATTAAATCCATTATCCATAATCCGGCAGATCTTCAGGATTCCGTGGAAATGGCATCGCACATGCTGTACAATGCCGACGAACTCCAGGAAGCGACGAGCCATCTGCTTGCCGTTCATCTTTCCATTGCATCTTTTAAGACGGGAGAGGTGATGCGCCTGCTCACTATCTTCTCTCTTTTTTTTATGCCTCTCACATTTCTTGCCGGCATATATGGCATGAATTTTGAACACATGCCAGAACTCGCGTGGCCGTTGGGCTACCCCATTGCGTTGGGATTTATGGCATTTATGTCCCTGGGATTGTACATCTGGTTTAGACAATCGGGCTGGCTAAAGTAGAAATCATCTATTTTTCGGCAAAGATCGAGTTGGCGCGTAGACTTCTATAGCTGTCAATTTCATGGAGTCGCTGGACGCAACCCAGTAGTAAGAAACACCGCGAGAGTAAATGTGAACGGCGTCGGGCAATGTAAACAGCTGGGTCGTTTTATAGTGGCGAATAAAGTCTTCGGCGATGGGCTGCATGCTTCCGGGAAACACGCCAAGCGCACTCTCCAGATCCCCGGTTTGCAGGGGAAACAATTTTAGCCGTCTAACAACTCCACCCTGACAAGTCGCCACAATGCGCCAGCCGTCTACCATGTACTCCAGCGTTTCCGGGTAGGCATAGTTTCTGTGAATGGGCTGTCCCAGGCGAGCTGCAACAGCGAACTCATCTTCGCCCAGCAGAACATGGTGAAGGCCAAGTCCCTCAGTAAAAAAATAACGCTCTGTCCGCAGACGCGATACCACGGTAGAAGTCTGTGGTGGCTGCCAGGCGCGCGCCCGTGTAGAACGCACGCCAGAATCTTCGGCAAATACATTTCCCTGTGTAGGGGGATAAATTTGACTTTGGCCTTCGGCGAAAAATGCCGTACTTAACAAAATGAAAAGAAATAAGGGAAATCCTATCGCTTTTGAAAACGCAGAATTTATAGAATCCAAGGATGCCCGCCCCATACGCATATTATCGGAATATATTTTTCCAGATCAAGAATTTAAAGAAATGCGCGTGCAAGATACCATCGTCTTTTTTGGTTCAGCACGTTCTTTATCTCCCTCTGAAATACGCAGGCTGGAGAGAGATCTAAAAGCGAAAGGCGCAGACGCAGACGAGTGGGAACGCTTCGAAATACAAAAGAAATTATCTGGTTATTACCGGGATGCGGCGCGCCTTGCCTATAAACTCACTAAATGGTCTAAAGAGCTTAACCGCACGAAAACCAGCAATCGCAGATTTCTGATTTGCTCTGGCGGAGGTCCCGGCATGATGGAAGCGGCAAACAGAGGAGCCTCCCTTGCCAAAGGCCTCTCCGTGGGACTCAACATCTCGCTGCCATTTGAGCAGGAACCCAACCCCTATATCACGCCGTCTTTGAGCTTTGACTTCCATTACTTCTTTATGAGAAAATACTGGCTCATGAATCTTGCGAAAGCCCTCGTCGTTTTTCCGGGAGGTTTTGGCACAATGGATGAACTCTTTGAACTGCTCACTCTCGTTCAAACGCGCAAAATATCCAAGCCTCTGCCAATAGTAATTTACGGAACGGAATACTGGAAAAAGCTGATCCATTTTGAAACGTTTGTCGAGTGGGGGATGATACATGAAAGCGATCTCAACTATCTGCACTTTTCGGACGATGTCGAAGAAGCCTATAAATACCTCGTCGACAGACTCACCGAAATTCATCTCTCTGCGGACAAAGGAAAATAAGGGTTGGCAGGATTTTTTGCCAGTGTCCTGTATTGCCGGGTATCATCAAATCGGACTGGCCGTTAAAAGGGCAACCGCCCGCGTCATTGTGGCAGGTGTCTTAATCCTGTGGCCCGTATGGAACAGCCATGCAGAGTTCCGCCCGTATGGAACAACGTTTCCTGGAGCGGGCGCTGGCGCCGGCAATACAGGTACGTCTTGGTCTCAAGATATATCAAACCTTTCATATAATCCATCGTTTGCAGCCAATGCCATCCATGGTGGCGCAGCGCTCAGCGTGCTCGGTTCTACCCGTGTAGATCACTTTAATGCGCATAAGGCTGTATCGGCATCGGAGCTCCCGCTGCTCGCTGTCCTTTTGCCATTTTGGAGTAATTACTCTACAGGCCTGCTCATACATTCCCCGTTTATGAGAGGCTATCCGGATGGCAGCTATCGCTACTATACCATAGAACCAGTACTTGCTGTTTCGCTATCGCGGCACTGGAACGCTGGCATCACAGCGGGTTTAGGACTTGCCAACCAGTCCGACCTGTACTTTGGCTACGCGCTTAGTTCCTCTTTCTCTGTATCTTGGACGGGAGAATCTTTTTCCTGGGGGGCCCTGTTCCGGCCCGGGGCATCGTATTCCCTGCCATCGCCCGTATCTCTCACTCCCATTCAGGAAAGCCAGCCCGGCCTGTTTCGCACCGGAGTAGCGTGGAGAAACAAAGAAATCATCCTCGCACTCGAAACAGAATATTTAGACTGGCGAAGCGCTGTCTACCGCGAAAACAACGAAAATCTGGTTCCCTCCATGGAAACCGGATTTGCAGACTTTTTTACTATTCATGCCGGGGGTACCTTTCCCGTTACATTTTGGAAAGGTCTTCTGTTCCGCAGTGGTTTACTCACCGAAAACTTCTACTCAGCAGACGGGAAAAACGATAGACAATGGCTGATTACAGCAGGACTTGGCGGATACGCCGGAAGCGATTTTTGGGGGGAAAAACTGAAGATAGATTTTTCTATCGTCTCGTCCTACCTCTCTTCGTTCTTCTGGTCAGAGTCCCACCAGATAGAAAGAGTAATAGCCACATTTGAATTTCGGTACTGACATGAAACCCTACGCACTATTGCTCCTTGCCGTTCTTGCCATCCGTTGTGCCAGCCCAAAAAAGCGAGAGGTTGCGTTGAGCAATCCTTCCATAACTCTGGAACAATTTAAGGCCCAAAACTGGCAGGAGAAAGTAGAAATACTCTCCGCGTTTCAGGTTGCTCCCTCTACCGTAGAAGAGCACGAAATTATTCTGGCCGGCCTTTTAACGCAGCACGAAAGAGTCCAGATAGAAGCCCTGAAGGTAACGGAACAATTTTCGCTGGCAAATAATATCAGCCATATTCCCCCCATGCTCAAAACAAACAGCGCCATGCTGCGCTACCATGCGCTCGTCACTCTGATTTCTTTTCCCAACGACGACCAGGAGCTGAAGCTATCTGGCGAAATGCTTCGCGATCCTGAATGGATGGTCCGCGAAATTGCAGTGCGCAACATAAGCAACTTTCCGAGTGAACGCGGCAAAAAAGCCTACTTTTCCGGAATTCTCCTGATGCTAAAAGAGAAGAATATAAATGTCTTGCGCGAAGTGTACGATACGCTCATCTGGTACCAGGATCCACGCGCATATACGTATCTCATTAAACGCAGTTACGTGTACGAAGACCCCATAGAAATTATCGTGATTATGGACCAGCTCATCAAGATACCTGACCCGCGCGCAAGGCAGAGGATTCAGTCCATTGCATCAACCAATAAGGATCCCATCGTTGTGCGGGAAGCCAGATTTCTTTTAGCTAAACTCTGAAAAAATCCCTCTGTGTGGACTTTTTGCCAACGGCTTGCTACGCATTCAGAGCGCAATACACTGGGGCGAAAACTATGCTCGACTCACTTCGACAAGCTCAGTGCAAGTGGCTCGGCACAGGTCGTTTTCTGCGCGTTTTGCCGATCCATCCATGGACCGGAAGTAAGGTCTGAACGCGAACCGAGCAGAAGGCAAACTTTTTCAGACCTTTCTCAGGAAATAAATAGAGGGAACCTCTATATGCCGTGCTCTGCAAACAGCGGGCGTTGCGGCGTGCCGCCTTTTCTTACTTCAAAGTGAAGGTGCGCTCCTGTCGATCTACCCGTATTTCCGGAAAGGGCTATTTTTTTTCCCTGCTCTACCTTGGAGCCGCGCTCAATAGAGTAACTGCTCAAATGGCCATAGAGAGTTTTGTATCCGTTTCCATGGTCTATAATCACCGTTTTTCCATAGCCGCTTTTCCACCCGACAAATTCTACCGTTCCAGAAGCAGCCGCAACTACGGGAGTTCCAATTTCGCAGGCAATATCAATTCCCTTGTGAAACTTTTCCTTGTGGGTAAATGGATCCGATCGTTTTCCAAAGCGCGAAGTCACCTTGCCAGAAACGGGTCTAATAAAAGCTGTTAAATTCAGGAAACCCTTTTGCTCCACGGCAAGTTTTCCACCGGGAATAAAATAAAACCCCGGATGACCCGGCATGCTGAACACGGCGGAAAGAGGTACTTTGTATTGACGAGCAATCTCTGCAGGCTGGCCCTGAATGGCTATCCCTCTTGCATTGGGAATAATCCATTCGTCACCGGGAGAATGTGACCACAGAGTTTCAAGATTGTTGACCGTAGAAAGTGTATCATGATCGAGCATTGTTTTTGCCATTACTGTAAAAAAGTTATCTTCTTTTTTAAGGCGGTACAAACGAAAGCGCAGAGAAGGCATTTCACCGCTTGCAATTCTGTGAAGGTTTTCAGCGGTTTCTTTTCTCTGTTCTTGGATTTGAAGATCAGAATATTCCAGAGATTGTATGCGCGGTATTCCAATATTGGCATGGATAAATGCTGGCAGAACTACAAGAACAAACAGTCGGACCACACTATGCTATCGGCATGGTATTAAGATTCTTTAGTACCATTACCGACTATAGCAGTCTGCGGGCCACAGGAATATTATCGCCCGAAATTTCATAATGCGTTATGCTGGTTCTGCCTGCCCTTTCTTCTAGAAAGTCTTCCATTCCAGTTACATCCGTGGTCGTGACAATAGCCTGTCCGGTTTTATGAAGAAACTGAATAAACTGCTTTCGACGCGAAAGATCTAACTCATTGAGTACATCGTCTATCAGCAGAACAGGAATTTGCCGCGTAACCCGGGTATAATACGCATACTGAGACATTTTAAGGGATAGAGCCGCCGTCCGCTTTTGGCCCTGCGATGCAATATCAGAAAGATCCTGTCCACTCTGCGGGTTTTCTATTTTCCAGAGATCCCTCTGTACTCCGGCAGTATTCTGCTTTACAACAAAATCTTTTCCCCGTCGACTCTGCATAGCCGCTCTAAATATCTCTGTTTGCTCGCCGCCCTCTACCGAAGGCCGATACACGAGCGTCCATGAATCTTTCCCACCGGAAATTTGCTCAATATACTCCCCAAAAGGCTGGCTGTATTTTTTAGCAAACTCCAGTCGGTAGGCCTGCAAAGAGGCGCCGTGAATCGCCATCTCAGACTCAATGGCATCAAACACATCTGCTCTTTTTTCGCCGGATTTCAACAGAGAAGATCTCATATCTAAAGACTTTTGATAATGGCGCAGGGCACTAAAGTAAGCGGGATACATGGTTGATAAAATGAGATCAAAGAATTTTCTTCGAACTCCGGGAGCAGAATCCACGATCGAAATATCATCGGGAGAAAAAACAACCGAGCGGAATCTGCCCAGCAAATCCGCCGATTTAATAACCTGTTCTCGATTGAGAGTAATTTTTCTCTGCATGGGCCCGGAGGTTCCCGGATTTTTTCCATAAGCCAGCCGAACTTCTTCCTCTCCAGCGGATATCCGATACCGCAACTGAATGGAATAAAAGTCTTGGCTCCATTGAACCATGGTTTGGTCTTTTGCGCCCCGAAAGGATTTAAGGGAAGAAATAACAGAAACCGCTTCGAGAATAGACGTTTTGCCAGCACCGTTGTGGCCCGTAATCAAAACAAGATCGCTGTCCATTGAAATTTCCAGAGAGGGATAACACCGGAAATTTGTAAGCTTAACGGCAAGAGCCCGCAAAGCTGTTAAACCGGTTTCTGCGAACATTAAAGGGAACCTCTACTAATAAAAAATTTGATTAAAATTTTTAATAGATCACCCTTTATACACACCGGCAATAATTCTTTTAAAAAAATTAAATTTCCTTAAATTTTCATGGGCATGACAAGCGCAAGAAAGTCCGCATCGTCTGTATCAAAAACAACAATGGGGCGCGCTGAATCGTTAAATCCAAGTTTTATTGTATCACAGCTCAAAGAACGAAGAATGTCGATCATATAGGTTGCGTTAAAACCTATCTCAAGCTTTTCGCCTGTATAGCCAATGGGCAGAGTCATCTCTGCTGTACCAACCTGAGGAGTATTCGCAACGAGGTGCAGTTCTCCTCCCTCAAGGGTCAAGCGAACCTGAAACGAAGGCGGCTCTGTCATTACTTTCACCTGAGATAAAGCATTCAGAAGATCTTCGCGGTTCAGCGTAAATTCAATAGAAAGGCTTTCTGGAATCACGCGCCGGTAATCTGGAAATTTTCCTTCTACCAGGCGGCTCACGAGCTCTGCGTCTCCAATTTTAAAAAATATGTCGCGCTGCTCTACACCCAGTTTTACGACCGGGGCAGAGTCTATGAGTTTTTGCAGCTCACGGATTGCTTTGGAATGCACAACTGTATCGGCTGCTGCATCGAGAGACAGCGTCACGGGATTCTCTAGTGTGCGACTGATAGCGGCAAGGCGGCGCCCGTCCGTACCTATAACGGTAAGTTTGTTGCCGTCTGCCTGAAAAGCAAGGCCATTGTAAATATAGCGGTTATCTTCCTGTGTAATGGAGTAGATTGTTTTTTTAACCATTTCGTCGAGTACGGCAGACGGAACATTAGAAAGCCTGTCTTCGGAGACCTGGTTAATGGCAGGAAAAAGAGAGCGATCTTTGCCAGACATTTTATAGCGGGCAGAGCTTTTACCAGAACCTTCTATTAACACATCATAAAGAGTTTCATCCGATTCTACGGACTCTGCATTCTCGGGTTCTACAGTCTTAAACACAATCTGATCAGAACGGAGCTGGCGTGCAATTTCTGAAAATTTTTTTGCCCGCACAATAATTTCACCCGGCTCTGTATTTTCTGCCGGCACGGCTATGCGCACGGTACTTTCCATATCCGAGGCAGTAATACTCACCGAATCTTTCTCAATGGTAATAAATACATTCGACAGAAGCGTAGTTGTTTCGCGGGCCGGCACAATTGTATCAATGCGTGCCATTGCTTTTTCGATGAGATCTTTACCAGTTTGAAATTTCATATATTCTTTTACTCCAAATATGCGGGCACTCAATTGTCAGTTTTGATTGTCATTTTATCAGTTCGCTCTGTAAAAGAAAGCAAAAAATCTTGACCATGCGTACCATTATCCCTGTAAGGGATAATGGATTGGGAAACATTACTATCGCGCGGATTAACCGAAGGCAAAATACGCGAACTCCACCTTTACAAAGTACCCGTGTTGAAAACATGCGACAACTGGTCTGCTGTAAAAGAACTGGGGCGTGTAGACTTCAAGGGGAAACATGCAGATTACCACGGAGCTCTTGTGAAATATGCAGAGAAATTTTACTTTGTCACTGATGCCCGCATAGAAGCGCTCGCTCCGTACAGAGAGTGGGATCTCAAGAAAAAAATTTCTGTCATCCCGGAAGCAAAAGCCCAAAAGCCTTCTAAATAATCAGCCGCCGTAGGTAAACTTAAGCCTGCAGGAAGGACATATATATTTGCCAGGCTTTATGACTTTTAATTTTGTACCACAATTCTGGCAGAATATTTCGCGAACACCAAACGCCACAGAAACTTCTGCCGGTTTTTCCGGAGCCACTTCTGCTGGTTGTGCAGTCTGTTCTGCAGGTTTCTCTGCTACAGACTGAAGAGGGGAGGGTTCAATCATAGATGCCACTTTCTCAAGATTCTCTTCTGAACTGGAAAGCTCAAGAACCCCCGATGATTTTTCTGATTCCATCACTTTACTTTTGACAGTTTGCGGAGTCTGGAGCTCTACCCCCTGAAAATAGGCAGCTGCCTCGGTTTTACCGGCAAAAACCTTTATTGTGTCCGTAATGTGAAAAAATCGGAGCAACCGGGATATCTCGTCATTCACATGAATGAGAACGGTTTCGCCTTTCATTTTGCGCAAAATAGTCTGCACTTCCAGAAGAACCGCAATTCCACGGGAAGACAAATACTCAAGGTCAGAAAAATTGAGAGAGAAATATCGGTATCCATCGAGAATTTTTTCTTCTACCCAAGATTTAAAATCGGAGCTCGTCTGTGAATCGAGAGCCCCGGAAAGATCGACGACAAGAATCTTGTTATCTTTTACCGTATTCATTTCCAGCATATCAGGCCTTTTCATCCTCAATAAAAATTGCGTCTACTGCTTCCTGCTTTCTGGGAGGCACCGGAGAAGCAATTGTCTTTCTCTCTAACTCTGTGATTTTATTCTGGAGACCTTGCACATCGCGCGAAAAAGCTTCTTTCACATATTCATTTTCAAGCCTGTATCGAATGGCCTCTTCCCATGTTCTTTGAACATACAAAAATCTTCCGTGAACTGCTACAATCAGTAACGCACTTAATAACAGGGCAAACACAACGGAAACAAGCAGAATCTGCCCAAGGGAATGAAGAAGTTTTTCTGCCTGGGCCTGCAATAGCGTATCTTCCATGGCAATGTGGATCGATGCTATCACTTCACCTTTTGCATTAAAGAGCGGTGTAGAATACAGATGGACCAGTTTTAATGTGGCAAGATAGCCTGCCTGCAATGTATTGTTTGTTGCCGGTATTTCAAAGGGCCAGGGGGAAACCTGTATCTCTCCCCGTGGAATTGTCAGTGCTTTCTGAAAAGCGTCTTTATTGTAGCGATCCGAAATCATATTTACGGAATCATCGCGCGGGCTCACTTTTGAAAAATCATTGTGCGAAAGCACCTCGCCTTTTTTGCCGAGAATCAATACTTCGTGAATTCTTATTCCATGGGTTTTTTCACTCATAACAATTCCGGCAAATATTCCTGACAGTTCCATGCTCGTTTTATTGTCGAGTGGATATGCAGATGCCACGCCAAACAGTGTTCGCGCAAGCTGGTAATTTCTATCCATTGAGTACACCTGGAGATCGCGTACCTGGCTTTTGCCAAACATGAGTCCTCCAGCCAGCACTGCTGCAATAGTAATTGTAAGTATGCCTAAGGTCAGCAATACTGCAAAAGACAGGGAAATACCCACCCTGTAGACTGGTTCTACGGAAGTCGCTGGTTTCATAGTTTCAGTATCGGCTGTTTTAAGAAAAGTTTTACTATTCTATCAGCCGACCGTTCACGCATTTGTGAATTAAGCTCGCAATTTAGGATTTTCTTTTTTCGTATTTGTTCCGCTATCACTTCAAACGATACACCTCTTTCTTCAATGAGCAGTTTATATTTTCTTGATTCCAGGATATCATTTTCATTGAAGAAACAATACCACACTGTACAGACAACGTCAACTATTTCGCAGGCTCTCATTCATGTTCAAAAGAATATCTGCTCTGTTGGCTGGCGGCGAAGATTCCGGATTAGAAACCTGCCTGGATTCAAGAAAGCATAATCAGCCGGAAGAATATAATATGGCTCGTCGGCTATGTCGGCGGCAAGCTGCTCTGCCAGCAAAGGGCCATAGACAAGTCCCCTGGCACCAAGCCCACTTAAAATGTAAAGATCCGGAAAATAACTCTCCGGCGAATCCGGATAATCACTTGGACGGCGCGCTTTTAGATTGGCCGTATACTCGCTGGAATACGATTCTTCCCTGGGAAGCCTGCCAACCAGAGGAAGCCTGTCGTAGGTAACGGCTCTGAACCCGACTCGCCCCGGCAGAGAAGCCAAATCGGGCAAATCGGTTTGCGCCTTGTAGTCTTCCCCCAGCTTTTCCCATAACTCAAAATTCTTCTGCTCATCGTAATCGCGGTGTTCAAATTCTTTTTCGAAGGTGGCTCCGAGCAAAACTTCAGAACCCAGCGGAATTGTATAGACCTTGGAAGATACGGGAAAACCAGTAAGATTCTGGAAATAGCGAGAAGGAACATAGACAACCTGCCCTTTTATTTCCCGCAGTGGCAGCCACGAAAAATCCTTCCCCCGCCTGGCCGCTGCAGCATTCGCTAAAATTAATATCTCCGCACGCCCCAGAATGCCGTTCGCTCCTGCAAGCTCCCATCCCCCTCCGCGATACTCAAAGTTCTCCACGCGCTCTCCCAAATGGATCGATATGCGGGGATGGGTTACAACCGATTCACAAAAACAGGAAGGCCGCGCAAATCCAGAAAACCCCAGCCATGAGTTGCACCCGTCTGCCTCTATAAACGTCGGCGGGAAGTTATAGCGGGTAATCGCCTTATGCATGCGGACTTCGTCTTCCTCTGTCTGGATGTTCAGCAAACCAGTCTGCTGAAACTCTCGGCAACCGTATTCATCTCGCACATGATTCACGGTAAAAGAATAGCCGCTGGCATTCAGCCGCGTCATCACAGAATCGTCTCCACTCATATGCGGATGAATAATTCCAGCTCTGTTTCCCGAACCCTCGGCAGAAAGCTCCCCACGGGCCTCAAAAAGATGCACATGGTACCCCCTGCGCGCAAGTGCCCTCGCAGACAGACAACCCGCAATGCCGCCACCAATAATGGCCACAGTCTTGGGCTTGCGCAAAGCGTGGGGTTGGGTGCCCTCCCGGCGGGCTACCAGCATTTCTTTTTTTCTGCCAAAGCCGGGAACCTTCTCTGTTATAAATCCCTGCGATTGCAGCGAATCGCGCACCATTGCAGAAACGGTATACGTAGCAACTGTGGCATTGGGACCCGAAAGTTTGCCCACTGCCTTAAAAACAGATTCCGACCACATCTCTGGATTCTTTTGTGGAGAAAATCCATCGAGATACCAGGCATCTACCGGTCCATTCCATGAAAGCAATTGCTCGGCCTCTCCCACCAGCAACCGCAGTTCTATGCGACCTTCGTCAAAGAATATACTGTGCAGGCCATTGGGCATAAGCTTATAGCGACCCAGAAAGTTCTCGGCAAACGGTATGGCACAGGCGTCGAGAACCTGCAACAGTAGATGCTTAGGAAGAAGTTTTTTTTCGACAGACATGAAAACCAGCCGGGAAGGCCTTTGGTGTTGTGGCAGCGATAGATATAAATCGGCTGTTAGAATAAAATTTAAACCCGTGCCAAAGCCCAGCTCCGCTATAACAAATAGATCGGGAGCTGCACTCCAGCGACTCAGCAGAGCATTGCCTTCCATAAAAACGTGCCGCTTTTCTGCACAACCACCCTCGCGCGAATAATAGATATCACCAAATTCTTCGGAATAGAGAGAGTTGCCAGAAAAAGAAACTTCGGGATTGTTCATAGCCACGGAAAAGGGCAAAGCCATAAAAAGACCAGTACTTTTCCCCCGGTGCGGAAAAAATAAAAAATGGTTGCCTCTTTATCTAAAAAAAAAAGTCTCTGTCAGGAATTTATAAAAGGGAGATGAATATGGAAATATTTGCAGCATTTAACAACAGCTTTGACTTACAACCAATCCTCTGGTCCGCACTCACTGTGGCCTTTCTCGTTGGAATGGGCGGATTCGCAGTTTGGTACTATGTAAAGCAAAACAACAAAAAAGGCTAAGACTGTTGCCGGTTTTTCCGGTTTTTAGCTTTGGGAAGAAGTTCTTGGTAATTCTGGGGCTTCTTCTTTTTTCCGTCCCTATCTTCTCCATTACAATCCATCGCCTTCGCACGGTTCATATCACCGAGTCTGGCTTTTCTGCCCTGGACGCATACCAAAAAATCTATTTTTCATCCAAAACTGTTTTCTTTTTCCGTGAACAGCGCCTTACTCTTCCCGTTACAGACTCAATGGAAATGGAAATCAATATTCCCATGTTTGAGACGATTGGCGATACTCCGCAATCGGGTCTTGGCGATATTTCTCTGTCTTTCTTTCATTCCATATTCAGCAGAGACCAGAACCTAATCAATACCATGATAGAATTAAGCCCGGGCAATGGCTTACAATTTTCAGAAAAGGGCGTGATTCCCGTGGAACATTACGGCTACCCCGAATGGAAACTGGGGGCCGCTGTTTTTACACAGTTTGGGGCAATAGATTTTCAGTCGAACCTGTGGTATGCGGGCCGCATGCACAAGGGGGAGGGACAGGAACCAGGCATTTTCAGTGGACTGGATCTTAATATATTCAGCGAAAGTGCTTGGAACCGCTGGCTTGGGTTTCATCCCGACAAACCAGAAAACTTTTTCTATACAAACAATTTTGCCAACGATGCCCTCGAAGCCTCTGTAGTGATGAACTCGGACATTCTTTTCCCCTGGATTCCCTTTGTCTCATGGTCATCTGTCTTTCCGTTTCATGGAGAACGGGAAAAATCGAATTCTTTTGCGGGAATAACGCACCCACTGCACGAAATTTCTGCAGGCTTTAAACTTCTCGTTTTATCTGCCGGGATCAGTATTGTCACTACCGTTTTTTATTCTCCCTCTGTGGAAGATTATTCTGCGGGAATGGGCGCAGGGCTGCGCGCAGAGTTTTAACTAAAAGATATCACACAAACTCATCAGCAAAGTCTTCTTCAATGTTAGAAAATGCCTGCTCCAGATATATGTCCTTCAAAATATAAAAGCGTTCGGTTTCGCGTTGGCCAAGCTGCTCCATTGCGTGCAAATGGTGTTTTATAAGATACTCCACTGTGGGGTCTTCCAGCGATATTTCAATACTGCGTTCGTTAAAATAGCGCACAAACCAGTTCAGATTAAACGTGGTATAATCGCCCACCAATTCCAGTGATGGGAGTGTAGGCTCATATTTGCGCAGCACTTCGGTTAAGTACATTGCCCTGCGCACAGATGAGGGCAGATCATCGTTGAGCCCCGTCTGGAGTTCTCTGGAAAGAAATTCGTGAATGTGCATGATGGGATTAAAATATTGAAGAATTGTTGCGAGGTACTGAGGAAATACGTTCATCACCTCCACCATATCAATCGGCTTTTTTTTTTCCAGAAAGTATTCAGCAACGCGACGCTGGTCGTCGTTTTTTGGAATGGGATCGTGCAACGGAATGTAAAGATTCTTTACTTCATAGGCAAAACGGCTTTCTTTGGGAATGTAGTATTCTATGGTTACAGCCTCTCTGTAAGAATTGATTTTATCGGCTTCAGGAATTTCCGGATCGGTCGTTAGACCCTTGAGCTTATTGATATCGTCTGTAACAATGCGCGCTCCGCCAATGCGCATTCTCTCACGCTCAATCTGCTTCATTATTGTTTTCGATAAAAAGCCGGGACTTGCCATAATTCATTATCGGCTTGTTGCCATGCTTAACTTTTGCTTCGCTTACAGGGAAAGCGGAGGTACTGGGGCCAATGCAATCAGTATCAAATAAGCATTGATTGACAGGGCGCCTCTGACTCCCGTTTTGAACCATGTTATCGCGAGAGGAAATTGAAAAATTGCGGTCGGACCTCGACTCGCTGCAGGCTTCGGAAACACAGGCGCGTAAACATCACGAGATTAAAAATCCATCTGCCGGATCCGGTGGAAAGCTGCAAAGCATCGGAAAAGTAAGCCAGATTGGATTTGAGTTTCTTACATTTTTAATAATTTTCTCATTCGGTGGTTTTTATCTCGACAAGCTCTGGAAAACAAAGCCCATCTTCTTTTTTATTGGAACCATGCTTGGGTTTGGGTTGGGATTATACCGCGTTATCCGTGGAGCAATATCCATAGGTGGTGAGAGCGATAATGAACCTTGATTTTTCCTCTCGCGCAGCTATTGCGTCGCCTGCGAAAATTAATTTTGGTTTGTGGATTCCCTTCCGAAAACCAGATGGATTTCACCATATAGTAAGCCTGTTCCTGCCTGTTTCCCTGCAAGACACCCTCTACCTTGAACGGGGCCATGGGAAGGCGCATTTTATTTCCAGGCTGCCCACTCACTTTGAAGAAAAGCTCAAGCCTGCTTTTTCCTCCGATCAGCTTTCGGAAAACCTGATCGGAAAAGCCCTCTCTCTCTTTTCCGAAATTCTGCGCGAACACAATTTGCCGCCGCTTCCTAAACTGGACGTAACCATTGAAAAAAGAATACCTTCTCCCGCAGGGCTCGGCGGCGGCAGCTCTAATGCCGGAACCATTCTGAAACACTTGGCCAGCATGCTCCCTCCGGACGATTATGAAAGAATGTATCCGGCCCTCCGGGATAGAAGTCTTTCGATAGGATCCGATATTCCATTCTTTTTAAATCCTGTTCCTTCTCTTGTGAGCGGCCAGGGAGAAGTCATTACAGAAATTCATTTCCCTTCGTTTGCAGGTATTGCAGGGATTCCTGATTTTGGTTTTTCTACCCGAGTTATGTTTGCAGAGCTGAAAAAGACTTTACAAAGTGATGCGGAAAACAAGTCTGTACTTGCGCATTCTTTCAGGGAGTGCGCAAGTTTATTGAAAAGAGTCTGGAAGGATAACGGCTCCAACGGTCTATCCCTCCCATTTGCAGAACAGCGCAGCAAAGAATTGAAAGAATTTCTTTTCCAATGGGAACAGGCAATTCCAGCAGATTCAACGCTTGCTTTTAATGAATTTCTTGATGTAGCTGTACGGTTATTTCCAGAAAACGGCATGATTCTGCAGAGTGGAATGGATGCCCTTAGTCGCACTCTTTCACTGGAAACCGGGCAGAATGTTTTTTACGGGATGAGCGGAAGTGGTTCATCTTTTTATGCCATCTCCCCTGGTGACCCGGATTCCGGAAAGGTTACTCGTGCGCTGGAAACATTGCAAAGAGATATCTCGCATATAAACTGGTATTCGATCCAAAGCTTCTGAAAGGTTTTCCAGTAAAGCTTTTCAGCAGATAAACACTGGGCCGTCGCCAAGCGGTAAGGCAGCGGTTTTTGGTACCGCCATACGGAGGTTCGAATCCTCCCGGCCCAGCAAAAACGTCGGAAGAAAAAATGCTGAACACAAGTCCAGACATGACAAAATTGCAGGCAATTGTTCTGGCGGCTGGTAAGGGCACCAGGATGAAGAGTCCCCTCCCGAAGGTTTTACACCCACTCGCGGGCAAGCCCATGCTTCTGCACGTACTCAACAATCTCTCCAAGGCTCAAATACAAAAAGCAACGGTCATTATTGGTTATGGCAAAGACGAAGTTCGCAGCACGGTTGGTTCGTATATCCAAGAATCTCGATTAGCTTCAGAAATATCGTTCGCTGTACAAGAAGAACAAAAGGGAACAGGTCATGCTGTAGCTGTCTCTGAGCCTTACTTGAGCAGCAGTGCAGACTTTGCCATTGTTTTATATGGCGATGTTCCTCTTATAACTCCCGAAACCATGATAAAAAGCTATCATCTGCTTCTGGAAGAAAACGCAGACGGCCTTGTGATAAGTATGGATCTTGCGGATCCAACCGGATATGGTAGAATTATTCGTGACAACAACAATGAACTACTCAAAATTATAGAAGAAAAAGATGCATCTGAGAACGAAAAAACAGTACGAGAAGTAAACACCGGAGTCTTCGTTTTCCGCCTTTCCGTCCTGCGCACCCAGATTCATCGCATTGAGAACAATAATGCACAGGGTGAGTTCTACTTGACAGATATCGTGGAATTGATGAAAAATAATGGTTATAAGTTTATTGTTTTCCGCTCACAGAATCCGGACGAATTTCTTGGTGTTAATTCACCTGAACAACTTGCCTATCTTGAGTCGCGCCTTGCGCAGGGAGTTTTCTAATGGTAGAAGCCGAAATGAAAATTCTTGCGGGAACCTCCAATCAGGAACTCTCCCGTGAAATTTCCCGATATATGGGAGTGGACCTTAGCCCCATTGAAATAAAGCGCTTCTCCGACGAAGAGATCTCGGTCAAAATTACGGACAACGTGCGCGGGGCAGATGTTTTCGTAATTCAATCTACGGGAGCACCTGCTAACGATAACATAATGGAGCTGCTTCTGATTGTAGATGCTCTTCGCAGGGCGTCTACCCGGCGCATTACCGTCGTAATTCCCTACTATGGATATGGCCGCCAGGACAGAAAAGTACAACCGCGCGTTCCCATTTCTGCCAAGCTTGTAGCGACTGTGTTAGAAGCGGTTGGCGTGCGTCGCGTTATTTCCATGGACCTCCATGCCGATCAGATTCAGGGCTTTTTTGAAATCCCGGTAGATCATCTTTCTTCCTCTCCCGTTCTTGTAAAATACTTTAAAGAGCTTAACCTTTCGGATCTCGTCATTGTTTCACCTGATTCTGGCGGGGCTGAGAGAGCCCGTTTTTTTGCCAAGCATCTCGATGCCGGCCTTGCCATTATTGATAAACGCCGCGAACGAGCAAATGAGTCCGAAGTCATGAACATTGTCGGGAATGTGGCCGGGAAAAACACCCTGCTTATAGACGACATGATCGATACTGCGGGAACTATCGCAAAAGCCGCGATTGCTCTGAAAGCACAGGGAGCCAAAAAAGTTCTGGCTGCTGCCACGCATGGCGTTCTTTCCGGGCCCGCAATTGAAAGATTGCGCGAAGCCCCTATAGATGAAATTATCGTAACTAATACGCTGGTGATCCCACCGCAAAAAAGGCTGGATAATTTAAAAATCCTCTCGGTTGCTCCGCTTATTGGAGAAGCGATTTTGAGGATACACGAAGAGAGATCTGTCAGCTCGCTCTTCCTGTAACTTGTATTAATTAAAGGAGATAAAATGGAACGCATAGTAATCAAAGCGAAAAAACGCGACCTCAAAACAAAATCTGCAAAAATCAGAGCATCTGGCTTTGTACCGGCAGTAATTTACAACCATGGGAAAACGGATCATATTGAAATTCTTTCTGATGATATCCGCAAACTGTTTGTTTATGGAATTTCTGAATCGCAGCTGTACGATCTCGAAATTGACGGGAAGACAGAAACAGCATTTGTGAAAGACTTTCAAATGCACCCTGTCACAGATCAGGTTCTGCACCTCGATTTTTACCGTGTCACTTTCGGAGAAAGAATCAAAACGCATATTCCAATTCACCTTGAAGGCAAACCCGCTGGTGTAATTGCAGGCGGCGTTCTGGAAACTTTCCTGCACGAAGTAGAAATCGAAACATTCCCAAGACACCTGACTCCGGCACTCAATGTAGATATTTCGCACCTCCAGATGGGCGAAGGTATCCACACAGATGACCTTCCTCTCCCGCCAGATACTAAAATTCTTATGGAAGGAAATCCGATTGTTTGCCATATTGCCAAACCAGCTAAACTGGAAACTACAGAGGAAACTGCCTGATAGCAGAAGGGAACAGCATGAAATTAGTTATTGGTCTCGGCAATCCGGGCGATAGATACATGAACAATCGCCGGAATATTGGGTTTAAGATTGTAGACGTAATCGCAAACAACACCAGTATCCAGATCAAAACGAAAAAAAAGAAATCCCTTCTAGGGCAGGGCGATTTTGAAGGGCACAAAATTGTCCTTCTAAAACCGCAGACTTTTATGAACCTTTCCGGGGAGGCTGTGCTTTACATAGCCTCCTTTTTGCGCGTTCGAGTGGAAAATATTATTATCGTGTATGACGACTATAATATTTTATATGGAGAAGTTCAGGTTGCGAGAGGCCCGGTAGAAATTAATCATGAAGGGATTCTTTCTATCGCCAAAGAGCTGAAATCCGATAAGTTTATTCGTATTCGCGTTGGCGTTGGTCCTCTTCCCGAAGAAAACATGCCAGAACCCAAAATAGAGAAGTTTGTTCTCTCCGATTTTCAACCCAAAGAAAATTTGAAAATTATTAACGTTATTAATGATGCAGAAGCAGCATTGCGCTCCATTCTAACACAGGATATCAAAGACGTTCTAAGCCGATATGAACTTGGACGCGCTCTCAAATAATCTTACCAGCGTTTTTACAAAGCACCAACTACAATCAAAAGACTGGTTTCTGTTTACATCGGGCGGTGCAGATTCTACCGTAAGTTTGCTTGTACTCATGCAGACAGCCAAAGTACTTTCTCCCCCTCCCAGTATAACTCTCGTCTGTGTTGATCATTCTATTCCCTACCCAGAGTCGGTACAGGAAGATAGAAAATCGATTTTAAGAGAACACCTCCTTTTACTCAAGAAGAATGGATTTGAGGAGGCCCAACTTATTTGCTACAAAAGAAATGTCCCCCGAATCGCTCGTATGATGAAGACCTCCTTTGAACGGGCAGGTTCTCTCGTTCGCCGGAGACTTGCCTGCCGGTTAGCGTCTCCCAATGGCATTGTTTTTTGGGGGCATAATTTAAATGACTGGTACGAAACTCTTGTCTTAAAAATAAACCGCGGGGCTTCGCCTCAAGCTTTGGCACCATTTCCATTTGTTACTAATGAATACGGAATTAACGAAGTTCGTCCTCTCGCCCTGACTGACAGGGCCTCTATTCGGAAATTAGCAGAAGAGAATAATTTGCCCTGGTGGGAAGATCCCGAAAATGATTCAAAAAAAATTAGAAGAGTTGTTTTGCGATCTGCATTACCCATCTGGAATCTGGATGGCATACGCCAAAGCGCTCTCCTTTTCCTGTCAGAGCGGGAGGCCCGCGAAAATAGAATCCTCAAGATTCTTTCTCTATTGCAAATGGTGGTCCCGGATAGAGAATTTGTTTATCCTTTGGAAAAATATCTTCTGTTGCCAGAGGTAGACAGGGAAATATTGCTTGGTCGTGCAATGCGCAAGCTTGGTTTAGGCGTCCTTAACACATCACATCGAAGAATTTTTCTGAACAAGTTATTTTTCCGTTATGGGCCGTTTGTTGCAGAAATAGAGAAACAGGGAAATATAAATTTTATTGTTTTCCGAAAAGGCAGATCTGTATGCCTTCCTCCCACAACCATCCAGGGCCCTACAAAACGATTTAATGATCTAACCAAAAAAGACGTTATCATGCTCCACTACGGGCATAAGAGTGTTCGCAAATTAATTAACGAACAAAAACTATCCATTCGACAGAAAAATTCTATTCTATTTGAGTTTGAACACTCTCACCCTCACTCTCACAGGGTGCTGCGCATTTGGGGTAGCTATTGTGGCTGGAAGGACATCAGCGAAGTTTCGCAATCAGAGAGGCGTGCAAAGAACGAAAGAAGAATTGAGTAACCTTCTGTTTATACTCGCTACCCGCATGAGCCAGCGGCAAAAATGTTTCTCCGTTCCACATCATTTCCTGTTTTAGATAGTATCCCTTGTTGCAGAAGATTCTGTCTGGCTGGTAAGTCGTCCACGCCGACACTACCTGCTGCATGGAAATATAGCCAACTGAAAACCACAGGGCAACGGAGCTGTTCGGTATGGCCCGCTCAATGCGTTCCAGATACCGGAAAAGATCTGCTCGATTCGTGAGTTTTGAATAGCCTATAAAGCGAACTTTCTCTTCACCAGCCGGAGTGTCTGCGGAAAAATAGTCATACCTGCCAATTCTCTTTTCTATAGTTTTTAAGGATTCGATTAATAGGTCCTGGTGAGTAAAGTGTATAGAGTAGAATGGAATAACTTTTTCCTGCATTATTCAAACCTCTTCTTGAGAAGATCTCCAAGAATTTCTCCCGCCTTCTCTCGAATTGCCATGTCTTTATGCTCTCTTGAGAGGAGAAACAGATCGTGATAAGAATCGGTTGTATCTATCCATCGAATCGCTTCCAATGCGGCGGATTTAACATAGTAGTCTTCGTCTTTATCGCGAAGTATAGCTAGTAAGTCGTTCGCAGATTCTCTTTTTCCATAGCGGCCAAGTGCCAGTGCCGTCTCTGCCCGAATAGTAACGTTTTTATGCTTCAGATTTTTATGCACGGTTTCAAAGCCTCTAAAATCTGCCAGAACCCCAGAGGTATAAATTGCCCACACGATAAGTTCTTCATTGTCATCATTTTCTATAATGCTTTGGAGACCCGCCATTCCACCGCTCGATTTCAAGTGGAGAAGAGCCTGAATGCCAAGCAGTTTTAAATGATCGTTCTTCTCTTGTGCCAGTTGCATTGAAATCGGATAGGCAGTATCAGAACTGTTAAATTCCATTAATGAACGCAATGCCGCTTCTTTCACGGATGGATCCGGATCTGACAGAGTGCGAACAATCACCTGAATTGCCTGTCTCGCCTTCATCGAGGTTAGCACCTGTATTGCCTTAACCCGTACTTCGTTATTCGTATCGTTAGTGACAATTTTTATGAATTGAGGAATAACTTCCAAGCGCTGCATTTCATCCAGCGTTCTAAGGGCAAAAAATCGCACAGATTTATTTTCATCACTCAAAGAATTAATGAGAAGAGGAACCGTTCTGTCATCTTTAATAAAATACAGAGCATCCAGTGCATAAATCCGTTCTATGGAATTTTCTGAAGTTGCCATATCCATAATAATTGGGTACATGCGGTCGTCGTTTAGAACTGCCAGAGTCTGGTAAGCACGCCTGCGGATATCTGTCAGCGGATAGGCAGTAAACGGAATTACGTCGTAGAAATTACTGGTCAGATTTTTCTGGTCAATAATAGTCAACAGATTTAGAATGGCCTCTATGTCCTGATCATCGTGGGCTTCTTTTTTGGCAAGCAATGACTTTGTCTCCAGGCTTACGACGATGCTAAATGTCTCCGGAGAAAAATTAATTTTTTCCTCCGCAACAAGAGCATCGCGCATTACATGCCGCCGCAATAGGGAATGACCTTCTTTCTTGAGCAGCTCTTCCAGATATACCCACAGCTCATCGCGCTGTTCCAGGACGGCCTTCCAGTCCTCAATAATTTTTTTATCTCGGCCCTCGTTGATTGCCTCGCGAATTTTTTCGGGATTGGCCTGCAAAGAGAGAAAGCCCGACAAGAATAATGCAGGAATGGCGAAAAACCGCCGCAGAAAGAACATGTAATATATTCCCGGTTTTCTGTTTTTGGCGTAAAGTGATTTTCTATAGAATCTCAGATTATTTGAAGAGTGTTCAGTTGGCTTATTATGCAGGTTCTTCCGGAATATGTGGAAACAGGTTGACGCTTTCATTCGGGGTTACAAAGTATCAGGGCTCCCCAATCTATTCTTTGTCAGGACTCAGTTATGAACTTTAAAATAATCCACCGAACTAACGCACTGGAAGTAATTCCCTCTGGCAGACTCGATATTATCCAGGCTGAAGACTTTGAAATTAACTTTGTGAAAATCCTGAAGGGGAACTCCGAAAAATCCGTAGGAATCAATTTATCGAGTGTTGAATATGTAGACTCGTCCGGACTGGGCGTTTTGATAAAAGTCTTGAATGAGGCTAAAAACCAAGGACAAACAATGATGCTTTTCGGAGCCCAGCCTAAAATACAGAATGTGTTTCAACTGGCAAGGCTCGAAAAGTTTTTTCACTTTGTCTCCCAATCCGAATTTGATTTAAAGCATCCGGACCGGGAAGACCACGAGGTAGAAGAGATTTAACTCTTAGAGGGCAGCTTTTGCTTTGGCAACAACCTGCTTAAAGGCATCCGGATTATGGATGGCCATTTCGCTGAGAACCTTGCGGTTCAGGTCAATATTTGCTTTCTTGAGTCCGTTGATAAAACGAGAGTAGCTGAGTCCCTCAGGACGAACGGCTGCATTGAGGCGAACGATCCAGAGTGAACGAAAATCTCTCTTTTTGAGTCGACGGTCGCGGAAAGCGTTGAGTCCGGCTTTCATTACGGAGTCTTTGGCTGTACGGAAAAGTACGCCGCGACCCGCACGGAAGCCCTTGGCACGTTTTAAAAGCTTAATTCTTCTGTTTTTACGAATAGTTCCGTTTACGGCACGCATGGTTGTCTCCTGTTCATTACCGCATTACGAGCATCCGCTGCATGCGCTTTTCATCGGATTCATGAACCATAACTGACTGTGCCAGATCAGCTTTGCGCTTTGAGCGCTTTTTAGTCAGGATGTGATTTTTGAATGCCTTGCTGCGCTTGAGACGGCCACTACTGCTAACTTTAAAGCGTTTGGCGGCAGAACGATTTGTTTTGATCTTTGGCATAAATCCACATCGGGATAGTGAGTCATGGTGTCAACAGCATTCTTTTTGAAGTTGCAGCATGCGAGGGGCAGCCTTACCCAGGCAGGGCTAACAGCCCAAACGATTATTCTATTGCCAAAACAGAAACTGGACCCTATGACAACTTATGGTCAATAAGTCTTTCTTTCTGCCGTCGCGAAAGCTTTTGGAGGGCTTTTTCCCTGCGCAACGCCGCATTGTAATCTTCCAGTATTTCGGAATAGACAAGCCGGACGGGAAGGCGGGTGCGAGTATATTTAGCTCCTTTCCCCTCATTATGCGCATGAATTCTTTTTTCCAGATTTTTAGTGGCTCCCGTGTAGAAACTGCCATCGGCGCATTCTACAATATAAACAACAGCATCAGTGGTATTCATCTTTAGAAGGAAAATGGCCCGTGCGTACGTCCTCACAATATTTTTCTGTGGCAATATGAATCCTCTCTGCAAGGTGATCGTAAGCGCGTGCAAAGGAAGGGCGAAAGTCGCGTATTAATCCCAAGTAATCGTGAAACACGAGCACCTGGCCATCTGTATCTGGTCCTGCTCCTATCCCAATCACAGGTATGGAAAGAGATTGTGCAACTTCTTTGGCCAGTTCTGCGGGAACCATTTCCAACACAAGAGCAAAAGCTCCGGCATCTTCTATTTCTTTTGCATCGGAAATAATCCTCGACCGAGCCTCGATTGTCTTTCCCTGTATTCGGTAGCCCCCCAGTTGATGAACAGATTGAGGGGTTAAGCCCAAGTGTCCCATAACTGGAATTCCGGTTTCGGTTAAAAGGTTGATTGTTTTCACAAATCGACCAGCACCTTCCAGCTTCACAGCATCTGCCCCTGTTTTTGAGAGCAATAGCCCCGCATTGCGAATGGCTTCTTCGTTACTTACCTGATATGTTAAGAAAGGCATATCTATAGTAATGAACTTATCTGGTATAGCTCGGCGAACAGACCTGCCATGATAAACCATATCATCCAATGATACAGAAAGGGTATCGGTATTACCCTGAATAACGTTTCCGAGCGAGTCTCCCACCAAAATGGTATCAACACTCGTTTGCGCGAGAAGTCTGGCCATGCTGTAATCGTATACGGTAAGCATGGAAATCTTTTCGCCTGTTTTTTTCTTTTTTTCAAAGTCTGTAATTTTTTGAATACTCATGCGAGATACATCCCTGTATAAAATTCCTGTAACCGGATCAGTTTTTTCCGGAGCAAGGGTGGAAAGAATTTTTCTCACCCAGAAACGAGCACTGTTTTCTGGATGGGGGATGGATAAATCCTGTGACGTAAAAAGCCCCTTGCTCCACCATACTATATCTATGTCAATTTCACGCGGGCCATACCGAAACCGTTTTTTTCTTCCCATCCGAGATTCTATGTCCTGCGTAATCTGCATCAATGGCAGGGGATCAAGGTCTGTCTGAACCAACACTCCCGCGTTCATAAACATTGGCTGGTCGTGCACAAGTATCGGGGAGGTAGAAAAGGGAGGGACATTGGCCAGAATGGAAACACTGGCGGAAGCAACCAGTTCCATCGCTGTACGAATATTCTCCAGCCGGTTCCCTAGGTTGCTGCCCAGAACGAGAATATAATCCTGTTTCACGGATTCATTTCCTGAAGAAATGCATCAACGGCTTCTTGTTTTTCTTTCAGCTTTTCGAGATGATTCGCCGTATACTCAGAAAAATCAATATCGCCCGTCATGATTTCGTAGCGGATAGATTCCAGCGGTCCCATGTCGAGCTCAAAATTATATTCGGACGCTTCTTCCGCGTATTCAACTGCCTTTAACCAGTAAGGAATCGATTTTTTATAGTATACCTCTGCAACAGCAAAAGATTCTTTCAATTCATCTGCAAAATCGAGGTTATAAAAATATAAATGTCGCTTGTCGTAAAGAGATCCGAGGCGCAGGTAAGAGCGCATTATCTTCAGATTGATATGCATGAATATCATTAGCCTGTATTTATGATACTCCTCGGGAGTTTCAATTTTTGCGAGTGCCTGTGATGGGTGACGAAATCTTTTCTGAAGAGCAATTTCGAGAAAATAAATATTCCGAAGCAAATCCTGTTCGCCATAAATTTGATTGAGACTGTATAACAAAAAAAAATCTTCTACATGCTGGGGGTGCCATTGATGCAGGCGCTTTGGGATCCAATCTGAAAACTTTGTATACATTTCGGATTGATCATAATAGTAATCGAGCCGCAGCTGAGCGTGCGCTCCGCTGGAAAGCAGAAAAAAAAGAACCGTCAACAGAAGACTCCTAGGCATCCGTTAGAGTATCGACCATGCCTGCCTTTGAGAAAAGTCTATTTTGCATTCCACATGGAATCAATGCGGGTCGATTGTTCCACCATGATCGATTCTGTCTGCTTCCGAATATTTTCAAAATTCTCTGGCGTTAAGTCTCTATCAACGCGGATGGGCGGCAAAAATGAAACATATATTTTTGAAAATGGTTTTGGGATAATAAAGGAATCCCAGGACCGCAACTGCCAGTATTTTTCTGCCGAAAACGTGACCGGAATAATTTCTATCCCCGTCATCTGAGCCAGCGCAATAGTTCCCTCTTGAAAATGATATTTGGGACCGCGCGGTCCATCCGGGGTTGTAACCACAGAATACCCTTCTTTACGAATGGCACGAAGCATCTGGAACATCGCTTCTTTTCCGCCTTTGGATGTAGATCCCCGGGCAACCTTACCTCCCCACAGCTCCACAACACGCGCAATCAGCTTTCCATCTTTGGACTGGCTGATGAGGGCCATGAGCGGGTATCCCTTGCGAAATAATCTACTGTATATAAAGTACGCTGCATAAAAAATCCGATTATGCCAAAAAGAAAATATCACGCTTCGCCGGTTTGCAAGCAAATCTCTAAAAACATCCTCTCCTTCCACAATTACAGGGCGGACGGTGCTGCCAATAGACACGATCAGAAATTTTAAAAATCGGGGCACCAGCCAGGCAAGCAGGGATTTCAAGGCTTTTCTCCCGGCGGTCTCGTCTTCCAGCGCCTGTGCACCCAGAAATATTGTTCAGGGTTTTTGCGAACTTCTTCTTCCAGGATAGCTACCCATTTTTGCGTTATTGCCTTTGTGGCCGTTTCAATATCGGGAAATTCTTCGCGTGCCAGTCCTTGGTAAACAATTCTGGAGCTGAAACGATACCGCCCTTTGCTCTCGTAAATACTCGTGACGAGAATCACATCCGCATTGGAAGAATACGCAAGGGAGCCCGGGCCAGCAAACGTGGAAGCCTGCCTGCCAAAGAATGGAACGAACTCTCCGTTTCTTCCCGCATCCTGGTCTGCCACCAGACCGATCGTTCCATTTCCCTTGAGTGCCCGCATCAATTGCAGGGACTGTTCCAGATAAATGAGTTCGCCCCCATAATTTTCACGAAGCTTGGAGGTAAACGCATCGACGTATGGATTGCGCATGTGCTTGGCCGCGAACTTCACAAAGGCACCACGAGCAGATACAAAGGCTACGGGAATCTCCCAGTTGCCAAAATGACCTTCTATGACAATGAGGGGTCGGCTACGATTTAGAAATATTTCTATGGAGCTTTCTTGATCGGGGTATACCTTGCTGAGCGTAAAATCGGCATTGCTAAATTTTTTGGCATGGCTTACTTCCAAAAAAACGCGGAAATTGTGCACGAGATTATTTTGGATAAACTGTTTCCTTTCTATTCCCTGTAATTCTGGATAGGCAAAAGCAAGGTTGTCCTGAATTCTTTTCTTTTGGGCACTTAACAATGGACCAAGAATAAAAACGAGAAAGCGGGCAACAGCATTCAAAGATGAAAAAGGGAACAAAGAGATTTTGACGTAGAGAATTTTAACCAGAATATATTCCAGTATATGGGACAGCTTTTTAGATTTTTTTTTTGTTTTAGCCATGCGCTGCAAAATCCTCTATAGCTGATAAAATATCCTGAACCGACATCATCTTGCCTTCGCCGTTATCGCCACACACGGCTTCTCCGTCAGCTGGCGAAAGGATTTTGTAGCCATAGCTTTCAAGCATGTCAATATTCTTTTGCGTAGCCGGATGCCTGAACATATTGGGATTCATCGAAGGAGCGATCCAGCGGGGGCCGCTGTAAGATAACAGGGTTGCGGTTAATATATCGTCTGCATGGCCAGCCGCAGCGCGGGAAATAAAATCTGCTGTAGCCGGGGCCGTAATAAAGAGATCCAGATTATCCCGAATCTCTATGTGAGGCATCCCGTCCTCTTTATGATTATCCTCGGTATAGACAGAATGCGAAGACAGAGCAGAAAAAATAACAGGAGAGATCCATAAAGCTGCGGTTCTCGTCATGGCCACCCGCACAGAATGGCCGCGCTTGGTGAGTTCGCGGACTATATCAGCGGAGCGGTAAATTGCTATGGAGGCAGTTACGCCAACAAGGATTGTCAGTTTTTTCATGGAGCTCTGCCTTCTAAGTTTACTGGATGAAAATGCCTCATGGCATCAACTGGAATTTTAGAGCGACCGTTATTGAGAGATACATCCTGCAGCAAAAATGCAGAGGGCGGCAGGCTAGCTCCCCTTGCCAAAAGATTACATTCGCGCATCATCTGCAGGGCCAGCCTGTAAGCACTTTTGTACGCTCTCCAAAAACTTATCGCTCTGGTTTCTCCCGAAACTGGATCTACATAGGAAGAAACTTTTTCTGGCAAAAACGCACCCGGCAGAAGCGAATAATCGCGATACAAAAGATTTGGATAAAACAAGGCTATATCGCTGTGTAATGATGGCGGCACCATTTTATTGACGTGCTTGCGTATCGAAGCTGCATCTATCTGGCTAAAAAGCCTGCTGTAGAATTGCATTTTTGCAAGTGCGCTCCTAACGGTTTGCACCCACTTTCCCCTGAACTCTTTTTCTTCTTTGCCCCGCACACCTGCGAAGCCCGCAAGCGAAGCCGCGTAATACAGGAGCAGAAACGATTTGTCTTTGTTTTTTGGGTAGAGAATCTCCCTGCGGATAAACTCGCGCGGCGTTTCCTTGTTGCCCAGAACAAACAGATCGAGAGCAGTCTCTATGAGTCGATGTGTCTTCACTGCCTCCCGCCGCTGTTCCCTGTTGGGATGATAATAATTTCCACTCATTGAATACACCGCCGGGTGCAGAGTAATGTCCAGCGCTGCATGAGAAATATAGCCAGCCAACCATGCCTTAGCCAGAGACTTTTCTCTTTGTGAAAATTGGTGACCGAAAATATCCACCTGGTTTTGGGTTGAACTCAGAATGCCCGCAGCAGTGCGAATGAATAAAAATACAGGATCTCCGTTTTTGCCGTGCAATGCATCCGCCATACTCACTCCCGGAGGATTCGATGCCGGAATATCGTAGTAGAGAAGATCTGGCAGCAGCGAGCCAAATACCGCAGAGTGCAGAAATTCGCCTGTACAATCAGAGCGAAACGACCCATGCCGGCAGATTCGTTTGGCGAACAGGGCATGGGCAATTTCTCTGGGCATTTACTGAACGGTTTTGAGTTTTTTATCTGCAGTGCGCAGCAGTTCTTCTGTAGTTTCCCAGCCAACGCAGGCGTCCGTTATGGACACTCCATATTTGAGTTCGTTGAGTACATTGGTGTGAAGCACCGGAGGCAAGGACTGGTTTCCTGGAAATAAGTTTGACTCGAGCATCATGCCTATCAGGTTTTTGTTTCCGGCCAGGCGCTGTTCAATGATATTATTCCAGACATCTTCCTGCTTTTCGTATTTTTTCCGCGAGTTGGCGTGCGAACAATCCACCATAATAAACGGCTCCAGATTGGCCTTTCGCAGAGCATCCGCCGCTTCTTCTATCGATTCCGGATGGTAATTGGTAAGATTGTGCCCGCCGCGCAGAATTAAATGTCCGTATGGATTTCCACTGGTGCGTATTATTGCTGTTCGGCCAGAGTGATCAATGCCCAGAAAACTGTGCTCAGCGCGGGATGAAATCATGGCGTCAATGGCTACCTGCGTATTGCCATCGGTGGAATTTTTGTATCCCACCGGCATGGAAAGTCCGCTCGCCATTTGTCTGTGCGTCTGGGATTCGGTGGTGCGCGCTCCAATGGCAGCCCAGGAAACAAGGTCAGAGATATATTGCGGCACTATCGGATCGAGAAATTCGGTTGCAGAGGACAGACCAATCTCTGCAATATGGAGCAGCAGCTTGCGTGCCACCCGTAAACCTGTTGCAATATCGTCGCGGCCGTCTACCTGGGGATCTGTTATGAGTCCCTTCCAGCCAATTGTAGTGCGTGGTTTTTCAAAGTATACGCGCATAACGATAAAGACCGTGTCTTTGACTTCGTCGGATATTTTTTTTAATTTTTGGGCATACTCAACGGCAGCCGTAGTATCATGGATAGAGCAGGGTCCTACGATTGCGAGAAGTCTGGTATCATTGCCACGGAGAATATTTTTAATAGTTTCCCGGCTCTGGAAAATCTGGTTGGCTAGAGTGTCTGGCAAAGGATACTCTGCCAGAATATCTGCCGGGGAAAGCAGTGGCTCAATGCTCTTCACGTTCACCTCGGATAATTGTTTCATAGCGACCTGTTTCCTCTTTAAGATGTGTCGTAAACTAAATTACATTGCCCAAAGCGTTGACATTCTGTAGCGAAATACAATACTAAACCGTATGCAGCAAAAGCAGCTTTTGTTATCGGCTCAGAAAAATTCTGCTCTCAGACTGGCCGTCAATATTCAGAACATTCCCTATTTTTTATCCCACGAATCCTTACTGCCAGATAGAAATCCGGCCCCTGTTAAATCTACATCTTTACACAACATTCTTCGGTATCGCCAAAACGGCTGGTTATTTGGCAAAGAAGAAAATTCCAGAAATTTTAGCATCCAACACAAGGCAAGCAGCATTTTACAGGGCGAGATTATTCTGGCAGACGGAGCCGTTACCGGCATCACCTTTGCCCTTTTACCGGGCGATGAACTCCTTGGTTTGGGTGCAACGCCGGGTGGCGCGTTGCGCAACCATAGTTCCGTAAACCTGATCAATATAGACACATTGTTTTACAGCATACCCGAATCTGTGTATGCATCCTTTCCTGGCGTTATGCTTAAAAGAGGAAAAGATCTCTTTTACTTTTTTCTTCCCTCCAGTTATCCTTCCCGCTTTGAATCTAATGGCAGTGCATTCTCTTTTACATGTCTAACCGATGAACCCGTTTCTCTGGATCTCATTTTACTGCAGGAATCAGGGGAGGGAAGTTTCGGCAGAATTCTTGAAATTTACACTTCTCTAACGGGTAGGCCGTATCTACCACCCGTCTGGTCACTGGGCTTTCACCAGTCGCGCTATTCCTACAAATCCGAGGCTGAAGTTTACAGCATTGCAGATCGCATGAGAAGGGAAAACATTCCCTGCGATTCTATATGGCTCGACATTGACTACATGGATGCATTTAAAGTATTCACTTGGAATCGACATAATTTCCCAGATCCTGAAACAATGAATGCCACCTTAGAGCGCAACGGTTTCCGGACGGTAGCCATAGTAGATCCCGGCATTAAAGTAGATAGCTCGTGGCCCGTGTACCAAGACGGGTTAGAGCGCGATGTATTCCTGAAAACCAGGCAGGGCAATCTTTTTGTAGGAAAAGTCTGGCCAGGAAAAACAATCTTTCCCGATTTTTCCAGAGAAGATGTGCGCGAGTGGTGGGCGCATCTACACTCCGAACTGCTCCAGAACGGCGTTTCAGGAATCTGGAACGATATGAACGATCCCGTACTCTGGCTCGATAAAAAATATAATCCCCTCGCAGAAAATATAAAACATGAATTTGGCAGCCATGCCAGATACAGAAATCTGTATGCCATTCAAATGGCGCGCAGCACGTTGGACGCCCTCGAAAAAATACAACCCGAAAAAAGAGCGTTTGTACTCACGCGTTCTGGTTCCCCGGGAATACAACGATATTCTTTTTTATGGACGGGGGACAATATAACGAGCTGGAAACATCTTTCCGAAAACCTTCACCATGTACTGCATCTTGGAATTAACGGAGTACCGTTTACGGGAGCGGATGTCGGTGGATTTGGTAGCAGAAATCCCTTTATGCGGATGGTAAAGCTCATTCGAGACAGGGAACTTTTTATTCGCTGGAATGAACTCGGCTCTCTCATGCCATTCTACCGCATCCACACGGTCAAAAATTCCTATTCGCAGGATCCCTGGTCTTTGGGGAAAGAGGCATTGCGGCTGACGCGAATGCAGATTTTTCGTCGCTATACTCTTCTGCCGTATTATTACTGGCTGGCCCGGGAAAGCACTCTCACGGGAATTCCTGTCATCCGCCCCGTTTTTTCGCTTTTTCCAGAACTGTCTCATTCTGAACACCAGGATAAATTTTTGATTGGGAATTCTATTCTCGTGGCTCCCATTCTCCAAAAAGGCCAAAAAGAAAAAACACTGCGCCTTCCCCCGGGCAACTGGTATTCTTACTCAACTCTCCAACTCATGGCAAGCAACACAGAAATCACCGAACCATCTCCGCTTGGACGCTACCCCATGTTTGTTAAATCTGGCAGCATTTTACCCAAAGCAATTCCGGGACGCAATGCTCCGGAAACCCTCCAGGGCTCGCTGGTGCTGGAAATATATCCTGATGCAAAAATGTATGGGGAATACTATCTGGACGATGGCAGCAGCAAATCCTATCTCCAAGACAAATTCTTTCTTTTGATTATGGACGGAAGCATGGATAAGTCTGGCAAGATTCATCTAAACATTTCTGTAAAAAATAAAAAGTATAATCCGGCTTATGCATTTATTTCGGTGCGCTTACCAAAGGAATACACAATCGCCAAATCGGGTAGAAAAGACTTTAGAAGGGAAACTGTTTCCCTGGCAGAAGAAGGGCGGGACACAATAGTGTCAGAATTTTTACTGCCTACGAGTATTCGGTCCGTTTTTTTCGCAAAAAAATAAACCTTTTTGAAATTTGTCCACATTACTATTATATGGACAAAGCAAAAATCATTATTCCTGTGAGGCTTTCCGTAGTGGGACAGACCAAACTTAAAAAAATCATGGCTCAAGATTCTCTGGATCTGGCATTAATGCTGTTTTCGGACGCAGTCTTTGGCAACCGATACCGCAGTTTTCTGCACGCTCCGCCATTTCAAATTTCCCCGCACGGAATCCGGTATACAACACCATTACTGCCTCCGGGACAAACACGGAAGGCCCATCTCGTTATCCGCAAGGACACACTTCGGTACCTGCGCAGACTTGCGCGCATTGGATTTTCGGTATCGTGGATATCAGAGGAAGCTTTGTATTTTTTCTGCAGTTCCCAAAAGAAAGCAGCCTGATGCTTTACAAATTTTCTTGACAGAGCGGATATATTCATAAGGCCTCTGTATGTCTGAAAAAATTTTCATTAAAGCCGATCCGGACCTGATCGATCTAATACCAGGGTATCTCGATAAAAGGCGTGACGATATTGGTGCCATAAAAAATCTTCTTGCAGATGGTAACTTTGAAGAGATTCGAGTTTTAGCACACCGAATGAAAGGCTCCGGCGGGAGTTATGGATTTGATAGAATTACAGAAATTGGAGCCGCCATGGAAATTGCAGCCAAAGATCAGGCCAAAGACAGAATCAGCCAGGAGCTGGAACAGCTTAGCGAGTATCTCTCCAAGGTAGAAATTGTCGAGTAAGCAGAACAAGATTTTGCAGGCCTAAAACTCCGAGTTGTCGACGGGATACGATCCCAGAACGCGAAGATTGCTCACTTTGGGCCGCAAATCGGATAAAACGGACAGACTTGGCCCGCTGTCTGAATGCCCGTCAAAATCCACAAAGAATACATAGCTCCATATCCCCGACTTTTGCGGCCTGGATTCTATCGATGTCATGTTTATGCCGTACCTCTTAAAAGGCTCCAGAGCATCGTACAGAGCACCTGCAGTATCGGGCAATATGAATGAAATAATAGTTTTATCTTTTCCCGAGGGCAGGGCCTTTTCAGAAGAAATTATTATAAATCTTGTAAAGTTTCTGTTATAGTCTGTAATGTTCTTTCTTAGAACAGGTACATTATACACGGTTGAGGCAGAAAAAGGTCCGACAGCGGCATTTTCGGGATTTGAATTTTCGGACACCATGCGAACACCGGCAGAAGTGGAATCCGTGGGAATATATTCTGCAAGGGGTATATTTGCCTCCAACCATTTTTTAACCTGGGCATGAGCGTGGGGGTGGGTATAAATCTTTTTTATCTCTGCAACGTCATTCGCATAACCCAACAGAGATTGCTCAATCGGCAGCAATACTTCGCTGTATATATTTAAATCAAAAGCCAGCAGTGAATCCAGAGTACTGTTTACCATGCCCTCTGTAGAATTTTCTATGGGCACAACCCCATACCGGATTTCATTTTTTTGGACAGCATCAAAAACACGTTCGCTTGTTTTGTAAGACTGAAACTCATACGACCCGCCAAATTTCTTAATGGCAGCGGCATGTGTAAAAGAACCAGGATCCCCAAAATAGCCAACACGAAACTGGCCCTGCATATTTAGCGAAGCACCAATCAGTTCTCTATACACGGGAATTATAAATCTGTCTGGAATTCGCGAACCGTTTATGGTAGAAATGCGTTCAAAAATCTGTTTTTCTCTGTCCGGCCTGTACAGCGGAGAATTGTCCAGACTTTTGGCGCGCGCAACATCGGCAGAAAGTGCCAGCCTTTCTACAAGGAGTTCTATAATGTCAGAGTCCAGTTCATTGATTTTTTTTCGTACTTCTTCGAGCGTCTTGTTACTCATAATTCCTCAAAATTTAAAGCTTTTACTTCTTCGGGAGGTGGCAACTCCTCCAGGCTGTTCAAATTAAAATATTCTAAAAATGCGCGGGTTGTGCCATACAGCGAAGGCCGCCCTGGCACCTCTTTTTGTCCAACAACCTTGATTAGATTGCGCGATACCAGGCTGGTTACCTGTGAGCGAGAACTTGCCCCGCGAATTTCATCGATCTCGTACAATGTGACGGGCTGTTTATAAGTAATAATGGCGAGGACTTCCATCATGGTGCGTGACAGTGTTTCCTTTTTTTTCTCTTTTAAAAAGTTCTGAATGTACGGAAACACAGAGCCACGCGTTGTAAAGCGATACACGCCGCCGCCTTCGGAAATAACAATTCCACCGTTTCTATCGAGATAGTCGTCTACCAGTGAATCCAGTGCTATTTGAATTTCCACAAGATCGGCAGACAGACCAGAAGCAATTTCGCGCGCCGTTAATCCAGTCCCGGAAATAAAAAGGAGAGCCTCTACAGCAGAGCGCAGTTCAACGGCGTCAGACATAGACCGTCTCCTTTCTGTTTTCCGGAATTTCCATGAGTAGTATATCGGTATATTGTGCGTCCTGCGTTAAGAAACAACGCTTTAATCTTGCCAGTTCCAGAACAGCAAGAAAAGACGCAACAATCCGCATCCTGGAAAAGGTACCCAGTTCCGCAAAAAAGGATAATTGAGATCCTTTTTGATCAAACAGGGAATCCCAGTACAGCATCATTTCCTGTACCGTTACCTCTTCCTCCTCTATTTTTAGAGGTCGCTTTTTTTGTTCCCGTTCCAGAAACCCGCGAAACGCTTTCAAAAAAGATATAAGATCCACTTCCAGAAAATCCAGATCTTCCTCGTATTGCGACCATGTCTGCTCCCTGGGAAAGGAAAACTGAGTTGCAGCTTCCAGGGCAGAAAGCTTTTCAGCCGCCGCCTGAAAGCGCTTGTATTCGAGTAATTGCTCTACAAGTTCCAGGGGGAGGAAATCATTCTCTTCATCTTCCTCGAATCCCGGATTTGGCAGCAGCAGGCGGGATTTGTAATAGATCAGCCTGGCAGCCATAAATACAAAGTCAGACTGCTCTTCGAGAGTAATGGAACCGCTTTTCATATAGGCAATAAAATCATCGGTTATGCGGGAAAGCGATACTTCAAAAATGTCAACTTCGTAGCTTTCTATCAGCTTCCAAAGATATTCCAGGGGGGCATTTTCAGCATTGCCATCCCTTGTAATAAAAGCTACCTGAAATGTGTTATCCATACTTAAAGGGTGTAATTTTTTATCAGACCCATAGCATTCGAAAGATCGTTCATTGTATCCCGCGCTGTATTCTTAGCCTTGTCTGCTCCCGCTGAGAGAATTTCATTAATTCGTTCTGGATTGCTTTGGCATTTCACCCTTTGCGCTCTGAAGGGTTCTAATGTTTGGAGCAATTGCTCTAAAACATTTTGCTTACAGTCTTTGCAGCCAATGGAAGCAGTTCTGCACGACTCGGCTACTTCTTCTTTCTCTGCTGGCAGAAAAAAATCATAGTAAGAAAAAACAGGACAGTTTTCCGGAGTTCCGGGATCATTCCTGCGCACTCTGTTTGTATCTGTCTTCATTCCCTTTAATTTCTGGGAAAGCTCTTCTTGGCTGTCCGCCAGGTTGATTACATTACCGTAACTCTTAGACATTTTTCTACCATCGGTTCCTGTCACTTTGGGAAACTCGGAAAGAAGAGCCTTGGGCTCCGAAAGCAGTGGGCCGCCTTCGGCATTGTAATAGTTAAAACGGCGCGCTATTTCGCGCGTTAATTCCAAATGCGGCAACTGGTCTTCCCCGATTGGCACAAACTCAGGGCGATACAAAAGAATATCTGCCGCCTGCAACACAGGATAGCCAAGAAATCCATGCGAATCTATATCTTTATCCATGTTATCCTGCTTTTCTTTGTAGGTAGGATTGCGCATCAACCATGAAACGGGAGTATACATGGATAATATGGTATACAGCTCGCTGTGGGCAGGTACATCGCTTTGCACAAACAACACAGCTTTTTCTGGATCCAGGCCGGCAGCAAGCCAGTCCGATACGAGAGGTGAAATAAAGGCATGCGCCTTTTTATATTCTGTGTAAAAAACAGTGAGCGCATGCAGATTTGCCACCATGAAATAGGCCGAGTAATCTTCCTGCAGTTTGACGTAATTTTTCAAAACGCCAAGATAGTGCCCAATGTGAAGAGGGCCAGTAGGTTGCATTCCGCTTAGTACACGTTGCTTGCTCATGGGTATCTATTGAATCAGAAAGTCTCCCGTCAACCAGCCGGGAAGTCTATCCGCAAAAAAAAGAGCAAAGGCTATAAGTGCCAGTTTGGATGCTGTAAAGAGGTGCCGCACTGCTCTGTTCCGGGGAAAAAGTTTTACGAAAAGATACGACGCATCGAAAGGCGGTAAGGGTATAAAATTGATCAGAAACAGTGTATAGCTAAGCTGCATGGCATAGCGAAGAAGTTCATATACATATCCCGCAACATGGTTCCCCTTCAACAAAAAATACACAAACAAGGCCGCGACAATCAACGCAAAAAATATCTGCGAAAGAAGGTAACTTAGTCGGTTGTCCATGCGCTCCCTGTGTACCATCCCGCCCCAGGAAAGCGGAAAAAGCGCGGCAGTGCCCACAGCCCAGATGTCGAGGTAATACAGGGGATGATTCTGCCGTTTGCCCGTTAAAGAATGCAAAAGATAATTTCTGAAAATCTCTCTTCCAGTATAAACGGCAAGGGCCGCCGGAAAAGAAATCATCAGGGGAACCAGATCCTGGTACATCAGCCGCCTCCGGTAAATTCAATGAGCTCTATGACATCAGAAGAAGATATTGGAGTACTGGCAAACAGATCAGCCTGCAGAATGATTCCGTTATGGTCTACCGCAACGGGCCGGTCGGCAAGTTGGAAATGTTGCAGTAAATCGGATACGGTTTTTACACCGGGCAAATCGTGAGCTTCGCCATTAACAATCATGGGAGAGAGTTTTCAAGAAATCTGGGCTGTCAATTGCTTTAACGCAACAATACCGGCAAGGGCCGCTGTTTCAGATCGCAGCACGGTTTCTCCGAAGGAGAGGGCGGGGTAGTCCTGCAGAATCTCCTTTTCTCGAGTGCTCCATCCCCCTTCCGGGCCGTTAATAAAATAGTAATTTTCTGCGTTTGGCAAAATGGGGCCACGCTTCGTTGCGTCTCTCCATTCTCCCCAAACGATTGCCATGTCTCGTTGAACGTGATTTTCCCAGCGTTCCGAGAACTCCAATTTTGGCAAAAACGGATTTCTCGATTGCATGGCAGCGCTTTCGGCAATTTTCTGGAGTCTTTCCAGACGGGCTTCGCGCGCAACGGAATAATCTGTTACGACAAAGCGAATTGTAGCTACGCCCAGCTCCGTGCCGTGCCGCACTACTTCTTCCATGGGGCCAGGCTTTATGTATGCATTCATACTGTGGTATGCCGGGCGCGGCGGAGGAAGCTGGCCCATTTGTTCTACCAATAGAAGGGTATCGCCATTCATCTGGGCAAGATACAGAAATCCTTTTCCATTACCAATAAGAACCGGCTCCTGTTTTTTTTTAAGCACTTTTCCGTAATGCACCTTATGGCGACTGGGCACAGCTATGGCAAGCCCCGAAGCAAAGGGTAGCCATTCTTCTTCTGTCAAAAGCAGATAGGGATGTGTTGTCCCGATGAGCGGATTCATTTATTTTTCAATGTTTTCTGGTTTAAAAAGAGACTCATCGAGCCTGGCTGTTTTGTCCGTGATCAGAAGTTCAAACGTAGAGATTCTTCCAGTGTTCATGTCGACCATGCTGCGCACAGAAATAAATTTGGAAACAGATTCACTCCCCTGGGAGGTTTTTACCGGATAGAGCCTTTGCTCTACTTCCATACTCTTAATGATTATACCGGCGCGATCGTAGTAGTCCATTCGATAAATGCTGTAATCGGTGGAGGGATCGACGAGAATATTCAGTTTACTGTAGAGACCCTTGTCCAGGGGAATATTTTCTATGCGCAGAAATTGCTTTCCTTCGGCCTCTTCGTACCCATTGATCCTGGGTGTAAAGTTATCTAAAAGCGACAAATTTCCAAGATCCTGGTAGTTAAAGGAAGAATACAATACAGATTCAAATCTGTCGTTATCCCGCTTATGATACAGCTTTTTATCGTGGAAGAAATAGGCGTACGTGTTAAAACCGCGATCCGTGTATAGAAGCTTTAGTTCCCTGCCACGGCTAATGCTGTCAAAAAGAAAAAGGCTGCTGTCCTCTTTCTGGTACAGTGAACCTTTGGTTACGGAAATAGATCCGTTTCGGGCCGTGATGGTTATTTGAAATTTGGAAAGACCATCCGGATATTTTAAACGCGCATCTACCTTGTCCATGATTTCATAGGCAGATAAAGTTTCCTGCGCGCTCAATCCGGCGCCTGCCGAGAGTAAAAGCAGGACAAGGGCTCTCTTAAACAAGAGAGCCGGATTTATTGACAGCTTTGCGAATTGAGAGTATTTCAAGTTTCATCTCCTGCTTTCCGCCGCTTTGGAAGACCGCCGTCTCGCCCACCTTGTGGTTAAGAAGAGACTGGCCCAAAGGTGAACGGAACGAAATAATTCCTTTGTCTACGTCGGCATCCCACTGGTCCATTATAGTATACACAAACACGTCACCTGCGGTAGTATCTTTTAGACGAACTTTGGTACCCGGAAGAACAGTATTTTCGTCTATCATATCTCCAGTCAGTATCACAGAGTTCTTAATTTCGGTTTCAAGTCTTACTACCTGAGCCTGAAGAATGGCCTGGTGCTCCATGGCTGCTTTGTATTCCGCATTTTCGCGCAAGTCACCTTTTTCCTGAGCAAGACCGATTTCTTCGGAGTTAGCCGGCATTTCTACAGATAGAATATATTCGAGGTCCTTTTTCTTTTTATCGAGTCCGTCTACCGAAGTAAGAATTTTGTCCGACCCACGAATGAGATCGAGAACGTTTTCTTTGCGAACATCCTCCCCGGTAGTCTCTTCCTGCTCAAATGCGTCAGGATTGATTTTTATCAACGCTGCAATGAATTTGTTAACAGAATCAACGGGTAGAAAATGAACATCCTTAAGGAGACCAGCAATTTTGCGCGTGGAATCTGGCGTAAGGCTCGCTATAGATTCGAGCAAATCTTCGGACGTATTCCCGAAAAGAATATCCGCCGCAGCATTTTTAAATTTATTGCCTTTAAGCTCTTTCTTCTGGATTGTTTTAAGCTGTCTAAAGAATGTCATGAGGAGATTTTCGTTAAGAAGGTCTTTGCCTTCTAGGCCGCCAGAAATGAGATTCTTTACAATCCACAGGAATACTTCAAGGTTATCTTTTGCATCTCTCCGTACTTTATTGACGAGTTCATGGATGTGCTCTGCTTTGCCGGCCTCAACAAGAGAAGACAGCATAACCTTGTGGTGTTTAATAGGAGTATCGAGAAGTAGTTCAGAAAATACAGCAGCCCACTCAGAATATATTTCTTGGATCCACACAATAAACTCTTTTTTGAGTTCCTGCGATTTGAAAGAGCGGAAAATCTCAATAAGGCGACCTACAGGCAGCTTCTGCACTTTCTGCTTAATCTCTGCGACGGTTGCATTATCGCTGGTATCTTCTTCATCCTGGCTTAATAACTCTCCTGCCTTGCGCTGCGCGAGCAATGCCTGGACAGCAACTTCCACCTCGAGCGCTTTCAGCGAGTCAGAAAAATAGGGCAGCATGTACTCAATGGCTTCTTCGTTATTTTCCGGATCTTTTAATGCGGTCAACAGCACATCGAGCTTGTCATCAAAGCCAATTGCATTCTGGAATTTTTCTGTTTCTCTTTCGGCAGAGGAGACAGGGGTTTCCTGCAGTTCAATAACATCCTTTTTGCGTGAAGACACATGGAGCATACTGTCCTTAAGAATAATCTGGCGGGTTTTGGCCCACCACTTGGTCCAGTCTCCAGCGGGAATAAACGTGCCGGCAATTTCGGACTTAATATCGTTTACCGATATGGAGTTGCCGAAGGATTGTATCAGAATTTTGAAAAAGGAAACAATATCTTCCTGCAGCAGGCTTTTTAACTCATCCATTCTTTCGTATTTATAGACCCAGAAATGATCTTCTTTTAGCGGCTTCAATGATTTAAGAGCAAGCTGCATATCCATGGTGTGGCTTTCTTTGTTGGAAAAATCGACAACAAATTTTTCGTTCGTAATTTCACGAACCTTGCCCACACCCCAGGAACGATGGAACACGTAATTTCTTGAGTCGAATACAATATTGGTTTCAAAGTTTTGAATGGCTGTAATCAGGCTTTTTTTAAAGGCATCCGGATCGCTATGATCGGATCCTTTTTTGGGAGCGACAAGCCCGGAAAGCTCCAGAAATCTTTCGAGAAGAGAATGCTCTTTATATTTTTCTCGATACGCTTTTATGAGTTCATTGCGGTACTTTGTGAAATTAGGATTGTATTCCAGAATTTTTCTACTGAGCTGTATAATCTGCTCGTTGTCTCCGGATTTAATGAAGTGCTGCGCCAACTGCGTGTAGAGTTCACTGATCAGTTCTTTTTGGCGATACCCGGAAAGGATGCGTTCAATCTTTCTGTAAAAGTTGAAATCTTCCGGGCTGAATTGAATCAGCTTGGTCCATACGGTTTTTAATTTATCGTACTTGTGAGATTTAACAAAGGCTTCGGCTGCCTGCTTGTAAAACTGGACGGCCTTTTGCGGGTCTTCGCCGGCAATGGCGTCTGCATAGCGAAGCGCTATGTCTGGATTCTTTTTATCGAGACGGGCAAGTTTTTCGTAAATTTCAGTAGTCTCTTTTGTTTTACCGAGTTTTTCCAGAGCAGTTGCACGAGCTCTTAAAATGGTTCGGTTTTCTGTTACCTTAAGCATTTTCTCGGAAAGATAATCTACAACCGCCCATTTAGCGTGATCTTGAAAAGAATCGAGAAGATTTTTAAGATGAACTATTTCTTCTGGAGAATTTACGGATAAACCGTGCATTCCGATAAAATACGGGGCAGAAACAGTTTCAGGATATTCACTAAGCTGTGTCTGAGAAAGATTAATTAAATGGTTGAGCTTGCCAGCTTCTTTGGCTTCTGCATAAATATCGTCGAGAATTTTAAAACGGGAAATGGAAACATCCTTAGCTGTCATACGGGTCCATTTTTCCTCGTTGAATTGACCCTGAATTTTTGAGACAATTATGTCCTCCGGAGTCTGCTCAGTTGATGTATTTTCAGAAATGTTTTCCATTGTCTCTTCCATTGTATTCTCCCGATTCAAATAAAAAAAGCAGTAGCAATCGCTACTGCTTTCTTCTCAATGCTTAACATTTAGATTGTAACGTCAAGCAATTTTCAATTACTCAGATTTGCCTTCGTAATTGCTTTTCAACTGATCCTGGTAAGCTTTCATGCGTTCTTTGTCCTGCTTATCTTTATCGTCAAAGTGCATCTCTGCTCCATCAAAGTGCAGATCAAACATGTCTGTTAATACCTTTAAAGTATCAAAGAAGAAGACTACTTCTTCCTGAGAAGTATATGGTGTTGAACGAACCACAAACTTCTTTAACACAAGAGTTTTTGTCTGGGGGTAGGACTCTACGTCCTGTGGTACAGATGCAGGGATTTCAATGGAAAGCGGTCGCCAGCCAATAAAATCGAGCGACCCAAAATCGTAAATATGAGTATCGCCCTTCCAGTCTTCTATCCAGCATTCGAGGTTATATTCATTGCCACGGCCAAGCACCCAGACAGAAACAGCGACTACGCGACCAGGAAGTTCAATCCCGGCTGTCTCGTAAAATTTTGGTTCGTTGTTTTCATCTAACTGACCACTGAATCTTTTTACCTTTCTGGATTCAGGAGGCGTTATTGTTACCGTGCTATTGCCCGGATACACAAAGCGATAGCGAAGCCCCATGGAGTTTTTATTGTTCTCGTCAAAAGAAAGATTCTTTGGACGGCCCTCTACTATGTTGGCTTCTATTTTGCTTTCGGGGGCGGCAGGGTTTGCTTCTACTACCCAAGCCTCTTTTTCCCAGCCCTCTACAATGATAGACCGCAGTTCCTGAGAATCTACGTCCTCACCATTCATTGTTGTTACCGTTGCTGCCTTTGCGGTAAGAACCGAAGCCATCGCTCCGGCTACTGTAACGATAGTTACTGCTGCTATAAGTTTCCAGTTATTTTTAATGCTCATAGTATACCCCCGGAGATTACCATGTATCCTTGATCAGAGATCCAGGGTACATCATTTCTGTTTTATCGGTTTTTATGCGCAAGTCATCCATATAAAAATAAAAGTCTCCGCCTGTTTCATGAACGTCACTTTCTACGAAAAGGGAAACAAAGTGGAGATTTTTATCGAGGAGAGAATATCTTGTGCTCTGCGGCAACCAGCCGGGAAGTGTTACGGTAAGCTTTCTCCAGCCAAGGTAATCCAGCCTGCCAAGTCTCAGCTTGTGGATGTTACCTTTATAGTCTCTCAGTTTAACGTACAGAGTATGGCGGTAGTTACGACCCAGCGCCCATACCGAAAGCTGACGACCTGTTCCCTTGATCACATATTCGTGTGGGGGACGCGCTTCTACGCGGTCAAATCCGCGATCCTTAAAGAAAGTTTTCACACCAAGAACATGGTTCACGCCGGGCTTGAAACGTTCTTTCTCTTCTGCAGAAAGTTCAGCCGGATTGAAAACATCTTCGATGGGTCCCTGCTGCACAACTTTTTTAATGCGTGTATCTCCAAGGGGAGATGTAGCGAAAGCGCGCCAGTCTTCTGAGTTTTCGAAATCGTTGAGTAGAATATCTTCGAGGGTAGCTTGTGCTTTCGTACCGGCATCGTTTGTTTCCGCTGTTTCTTGGGCATAAGAACTGCCGACGAAAACAATCCCAAACATGACAGCAAGAGCCAGGTTAAATCCTTTTATTTTGTGTACACGGTTCATTTTGATCTCCTTATCAAAACCATTCAGTAATGGAAGTATATACTTCTATGATTTTTTTATCGGAGTTGGCAACCGTTTTCTTAACCGAAGATCTGACTGAATTTCAAAATTTATTAAAAAAGAACGAAACCCTTCTAAATTATTTCTTATGGGACATAATAAATTTTCGCAACCGTTCAAAGTCATCTATGCTGAAATACTCGACAACAATCTTTCCAGCCCCTGTTGCACTGTTATGCTGAATCTTAACCCGCGTATCCAGGGCAGATTCCATGGAACGAGCAACCTCTGTTATATCAACATCGGATTTTCCTGTTTTTATACTTGAAGGCTTTTTCTTTTCGCCCTTCTGCCTGCGCACAAGCTCTTCTACCTCGCGTGAATTCATGGAGTTTGTAAGAATCTCCCGCAACAGCTTCAACTGAAGAGCTTCGTTTTTAAGGGAGAGCAGGGGACGCGCCTGTCCCTCGGTAAGGCGACCGTCGGCGATAGCTGTCTGGATTGGCTCCGGAAGCTGCAGCAGGCGAATTCGATTGGCAATGGTAGCGCGATTTTTTCCAACCTTTTCGGCTACCTGCTCCTGAGTCAGAGAATACTCTTCTACCAGGCGGCGGTAAACATCACCCTCTTCAATGGCATCGAGCTGCTCCCGCTGTATGTTTTCAATGAGCGATACGGCAAGCTGTTCTTCCTTATTGAGATTTTTAACAATGCATGGAATTCTTTCAAGCCCAAGAAGCCGACATGCCCGCAGGCGTCTTTCGCCAGAAATGACAACATAACCCGCTCCCTCACTTTGTACCAGAACAGGCTGGAGAAGACCATGCGATTTAATGGTAGCAGCAAGTTCTTCTATCGCTGTTTTATCGAACCTCTTGCGAGGGTTGTCTTCGGATGCACGAACCTTTTCTGTCTCGATTTCTACAATGCCGAGATTCGCTCTTTCCGCTTTTGCCTCCGGAGTAGATTCGAGAAGATTGCCGAGCCCGCGCCCCAAAGCTCTTTTGGGATCTTTCTTTGTCATTGCTTGTAAACGATTTCGCGAGCGAGATTTTTATAAGCCATGGCACCAGTCGAGGCGGGATCGTAGACGCCAATGGGTTCTCCAAAAGAGGGAGCTTCGGATAGTTTTACATTTCGCGGAATTATTACTTCAAACGCCTGCTTTCCAAAATGACTGCGAACATCGTTCACAACTTGCGAAGAAAGACGTGTGCGGGAATCGTACATGGTGAGTAGAATTCCTTCGAGCAGCAGAGACGGATTTAACTTGCTCTGTACAAGCTTGATAATCCGCAGGAGCTGTGTGAGTCCTTCGAGAGCAAAGTATTCACACTGCAATGGGATCAATACAGAATCAGACGCAGTGAGAGCATTAATGGTAAGCAGACCAAGAGACGGCGGAGAATCAATGAGAATGTAGTCGTACTGGCTGCGCAGTGGTTCTATAAATCCCTTTAAAATAAAATCGCGCTGATCATTATCTCTCAAGTCTATTTCGATGCCCGCAAGATCAATGTTGGATGGAATAATATCGAGCCCTTCTATTTTGGTTTTATGAATAACGGTATTGTGGTCGAGTTCACCGAGAAGCCACTTGTACATGTTTTTTTCTTCTGTCATGACATCGAGCCCAAGACCGCTGCCGGCATTGCCCTGCGGATCAATATCAATAATCAAGACCTTTTTGCGATGCTCTGCTATATAAGCACCCAGGTTAATTGTCGTCGTTGTTTTTCCTACGCCACCTTTCTGGTTTGCAAGAGTGATTACTTTTCCCATTGTTACTATCCTTCGTGATCCTGAATTCCCGCTTTATTCTACAGATAGAACCAGCGGGTCTGCCATTATTTTTTTTCCTGAGCGGGGAAATCCGTTTGCAGCTCTAAGCCTCTCGAACAGATAAACACCTCTGTTGCCGATCAGCTCCGGCGCGGGGAGGGAATAGTATGTGCCCGAAGAGAATCCCAGAGATGCAAGCCTGTCTTCCGCTGCTCCATTTAAAATCAATTTAGAAGACCTCCAGTAAAGCGCTTTTCCCGCCGACTTTAATACCATCAGGGAATATTCCAGAGATGCAAGAGGTTTGCGGAAAGCGCGAAATGTTGCAAGGTCTGCCTTTAAGCCCAGGTCCAAAGAAAGATTGGCAGCTACTGGTTTTACATTGTTTACACCTGCGTGCTTGGCAGCATATTCTGCAAACTCCAATCGACCGCGAGCAGAATCAATTAAATATACGTGGGACGCTGGAAACAGTATGGCCGTGACAATACCTGGCAGACCTGCGCCACTGCCAAGGTCCGCTATCGCACCAGACCGCTCCGTGATGCCGTACACATCTGGCAGTGTGTACGGCAGCAGAGAATCGATAATGTGGCGGGCAAACAGCAGCGGCTCATCGCCTGGTCCTATATACCCTTTTGGCAAAGCATCCTGCAGCAATAATTCAAAGTACCGGCAAAGCTTGTTGCTCTTTACGCTCCATTCAGGCAGGGCATGGAGCGGCTGAATATACGATTCAAAATCCTGAAAAGGGCAATCTTTCATAATTCAGTTCCGGCAATAGAGTGAAGCAGGAAAGATTTTTTCTTCAGCTCCTGAATAAATGATCGATAATGCATTACATGATTCGTTCTCTACCCGAACAGAACAACTCTCCTCTGCCAGCAGCAAATAAACGCGGCTCTGTCGTTCCTGCAAAACAGGGCGGAAATGCGCCTTTTCAGGATTTGCTTAAGGTCATGGAATTGAATGCCTCCCTGAATGCGACGCCTGCTCTTGGAATCTCGAGTACGGCGAACCTGGCATCGCGCGCAGAAGCAAAACAGCCTGCAAGACAGAATTTTGTCCGCGCAGAAACACAACCCATAGAACAACAGTCGCCTGCAAAGGAAATGGAAGAACCTGTCCGAAAACGGGAGAGTGCACCCAAGGTAGGCGAGCAGGCCTCACTAGCTATAGAACAAACTACCGAAAATAATATTCCCTTAACTCCGGGCGACAAGGAAGAACCGTCCACAAAGGTACAATCATCTAAAAAGGAAACCGCTAAAGCAGCACAGGAAAATTCCCTGCCGAAAATAAGCTCTGCTGAATTGATTCTGGTAAACCCCAGAGTCGCTGATGCCAAAATCGAGAAACCAATGCAACGGGATGGCAGCAGCACTTCTTTACAGGATTCAGGATCATCTCCCGAAAAAAAACCGTTACATCCACAGACTCTTTCTTCCAAATTGATACTGGAACAGCAGAGCGTCTCCACAGGTGATGCACTGAAGGCTTCTGAAAAACTCGGCTCTGCAGCAGGACTTCTTGCACAGACAATTGCAAAAGACAGGCATCACAAACCAGAACAGTCCGCAAAAAAATCCAATCTGGTGTTCAATGAACCCGCTAAATCGGTTGCAAATCTTGCCGCAGGAGCAGCGAATGTTTCACGTGAAACAAATACTGCCAATCATATACCTGTGCTTAATCCTGCGTTAAAAAGCAATCCGGCCTTTGCGGAATTTGCGAAAAATATTCGGCCTGCAAATGATTCTGCTTCGCCTGCTTTTCGCCTTGTCACAAACAGGAATGATCTTTCCTTGAACCAGACGCCCCTTGGACTCCAGACAAATTTCCGGGTATCGCGCGGAAATCCAATCCCTGGTACTGGTACGCAAATAGAGCAAATTCTGAAACAGGCAAAGATTCAGGTGTTCAAAGAGGGTAATGCTATATTGACTACAGTACTCAACCCGAAAGAGCTGGGTCGAATCACTGTAACGCTTATTCTGCAGGATGGTGTATTGAATGGTAAGCTCGTTGTTGGCGGCGAATCGGTTTTGCGCGAAGTACAAATACATGTAGATAGAATGCTGCAGGATCTTCGTGCGAATGGACAGCAGATTGGAAAGATCTCCGTAGAAGTAGATCCCCATAATGCCGCCTATTCCGGCGATTCCCATTCTGAGCGAAATAAAGATGGGGACCATCCACCATCAGAACCCGGAGCTTTAGCCGGAACCGTGTCAAAAGCAACGGCTGAAACCGCGTCCAGCGAAGAAGGAGAGCTCTATGCCTGATTTATCAGTTACAACCCCTACGAACGTCCAGCAGATTATTGATCGGGGAAAAAGGCCTCCCATGAACGTGAAAATTGTCAATGGTCCAAATGATGGGCTCGATAAAAACAGTTTCCTGAAGCTTCTCGTTACGCAATTAGCCAAGCAGGATCCATTAAATCCCGTGAACGATCGCGAGTTCATTTCCCAGATGGCGCAGTTTTCTTCATTGGAGCAGATGAATAATGTGGCCGCAGAAATGAAGGGTTTAAAATCCTTTCAGGCAAGCTTTTTAACAGGAAAGGAAATCAGTGGCAAGGATTTTTTAACCGGGAATCCAGTATCTGGCATTGTAACCCAGGTAATATACGATGCCGATGGAAAAGTAATCCTGCGGGTAGGTGGCAAAAGCGTTCTGTTCAAGGATGTAACCAGCGTATCCCAGGCACCCGATGTTTCACGTGAAACACATCAGCAAATTGAGGCCTCCTACAATGGGGAATTATTCCCCACTAAAGTAAAGGCAGATAATGAACCAGCTGCCAAAACAAACAGTACTGATATAGAAATACCAGAAACCAAAACAAAACTAATCGAAGGAGATTCAAAACTATGATGCGCTCACTCTATTCCGGAGTATCCGGATTAAAAAATCACCAAATCCGCATGGATGTTGTGAGTAACAATATTTCCAATGTAAATACTACGGGTTTTAAATCTGAACGTGTAAATTTTCAGGATATGATCTCCCAGCTTATGTCTGGTGCAGCTGAACCTAAGGACAATGTAGGTGGTGTAAACCCCAAGCAGATTGGTCTTGGCTCCATGACTGCTTCTATCGATAAGATGATGCAGCAGGGTGCATTGCAAACCACGGGAAAAAATACTGACCTTGCCATAACGGGCGAAGGATTCTTTGTTCTTGCAGATGGCGATAAAGACTTCTATACGCGCGCCGGAAATTTTGATGTAGACCAGAATGGTCTGCTTGTTAATCCCGCAAATGGTATGAAGGTGCAGGGCTGGAATGCACAGATAAACGCAAATGGAAATCGATCTGTAAATTCTGCCGGTGATATAGATGATATCATTATTCCTCTTTACGTAAAAGAGCCGGCCAAAGAAACTTCGTTCGTTCGTTTTCAGAGTAACTTGAATTCTGCTGTTGCGTCAGTACCGGCAGATGCGGACGACGCTACCAGATACAGGATGATTACTGATCCAAATCCAAACAACCGCCGCGGTCACATGACCAATATTAAAGTATATGATGATCTGGGCGCAGAAAGATCATTGAAAGTCTTCCTCTGGAAAACAGATGAAAATATGTGGACTGCTTCTATCGACGTATCCGGATCAGACCAGTTGTCTCTAGATGTTACAGGACCCCAAGGTCAGAATACTTCCGTTCCTGGCAATAAACGGATTAATCTTGGATTTTCTCCGGACGGCAAACTTACTTCTGTAAGCGATGGAGTAGATACGGCTTCTCAGGATCTACTAACCGCAAGTGTCTCGTTCCGCATTCCTGGGAATCCTGAGCCAAAAACCATTGAACTCCGACTTGGCGAGGCCGGTACAGTCGACGGAATCACGCAATTTTCTTCTACCTTTACTACAAAGGCGGTGGAGCAGGATGGATATACAATGGGATATATGGAAAGTTTTTCGATTGACCCATCTGGAACGATTACGGGAATTTTTTCTAATGGTGTACAGCAACCATTGGGAATGATAGCTATGGCAAACTTTACGAACCCAGAAGGCTTAACAAAAGCGGGCGATACAAATTACATAGTATCGAATAACTCCGGTAATCCTATTATTGCAGAAGCCGGTGTACAGGGTCTTGGAAAGATAAACGCTGGTTATCTCGAAATGAGTAACGTTGATCTTGCCGACCAGTTTACCGATATGATTGTAACACAGCGGGGTTTTCAAGCTAATTCTAAAAGTATAACGACATCGGATCAATTGTTGCAGGAACTTCTTGGACTCAAGCGTTAAGAATAACTGATTTCGCGCTTAATAGTATTTCCCGTTCACTCCGGCGTCCATTCCAGAGGAACGGGATTCTTCCTTTCTGTTTTACCATAAATTCTTTTCAGCCTGATAAGTCAGAACCATCGGACCAAATGGCCAGAAACTTAATTCTGATATTTACTGCTATTACTGGTATCATTCCTCTTCTACTGTTTGCGCACTGGGGTTTGATCGTTTATGCCATTCTTGCGACAGCAATGTATTATCAATTTATTCATAAAAGAAAAGCATTCATAAACCAGACCACCGCAAGACCGCTTTCCGAAAACCATCCGGAGCTCTATAATTATCTTTTAGAAAACATTACATCTCATTTTTTATTCAAACCGGATATTTACGAATATGAATCCAGTGAAATAAACGCAGTCGCTGTATCATTCGCTGTACCACGAATCATGCTGTCCTCCGAAAGTACTAAAGCGCTTACAAAAGAGGAATTGAAAGCTGTCACTTTTCATGAAGCCGCTCACATACAGAGAAAGCATTTTCTTATTATATCGTTCGTGCGCATTATTCGCCAGAGTTTATTGGTCTTCGTTCTATTAACGTTTATGTTTCAATCGAGGATGATTACGATAAGGGCGTTAGACGGTTTGACTCCCTGGATCCCATTTGTTTTGTTTGTTATATTTTTATCCGTAAACTTTTTGTATTATAGATTGTGGGCTTTATTTGAAATAGAAGCTGATTCCATTGCCTTGAATGTTTTAGAGCAAAGTGGCGATTTAATATCGGCTCTTAAAAAAAGTAGAGATATAAAATCAGAATCAGGCTTCACAGAGAAACTGAACCGTACACGTATTCATATTCATTTATAGATAGCTTATTATTTATAAATACTACTATAACCTGTGGATAAGTGGATAACTGTATCAGATTCTGATAAATAATATTACTTAAAGAAGAGAATGAGTTATTCTAACGAAATGGGAGATATTTTTATTCACAGAAATCCACATGCAAAAAGTGAGGAGATTCATTTGACATAGATCACCGTCAATATCCACTGGTTTTCACATCTATCCCCACTGTATTCGTTCTTTTTCCACAATTTCTAAATTTAGTGGAAAACTTTTTCAGACAGTTTCACTTTCAATTGTCTGTTGATAAGCACGCGAAAATTCAATGTTTTACAATCGAAATCTGCAATGATGCCAAATGAATTATTTTGGGTGCCTTTTAAGGTGCATATTTCAGACTTTTGTTGTATGGAATCTTCGTAATAGATTTTCGATGCCTTGTTTTCTGAATATATTAATAGAGCTGAACATTGTCTGCTTAGAAAAAGGAGTCTGCTGTTAGTCTCTAAAACGGAAATTGATTTTAGGGGAATGGATGCACATTGTACATTTTTCATATGAATGGAGCCATAAGCAGACGGCTTGTTTGTCGGTGAAACGCATCCTGTAAAAAGAGCAATAGAGGCGTAAAGAAATATGGTTGATTTAGAGAAGAACCATGGAATCCCTGTGAATAATCTGAATGCCATGCTTTTCCTCCCGGGATGCTGGTATGGATGTACTATCTATGCTGGCAATTCCGCGAGCAAGTATTTTCTCTCCACTCGATTCTACAAGGACGATATCTCCTTTCTTGAACGATTCTGAAATATTAGTGATGCCAACAGCAAGTAGAGAGGCGGACGAAAAGCGCAATGCCTTTTCTGCGCCTTCATCTATCATTAATTTGGCTTTATAATAATAATTGTGCAAAAGCCACCGTTTTGTTGAATTCAGATTTTCTGCAATTTCCGGATAAAACCAAGTCGCATCTGAACTTCCCTGCAACAGTTTTGTTAAAATGTCCGGAGATTGTCCGGAAGCAATAGCCATAACCTGTCCAGACTGCAGAATTTTTTTTCCGGCAAGAAGTTTCGTAACCATGCCACCGCTTCCGTCCGTGCCGGCGTTGCCAGCATGCGATAACACTTCATCATCAATGGACGTAATTGTAGATACTCTTTCGCCGTTGGCATAGAATCCATCTACGGTAGTCAGTAAAATCAAAACAGCAGAAGGATACAAACCTGCTATAGAAGCCGATAGAGTATCATTATCCCCCATCCTTAATTCACGCGTTGCAACAACATCATTTTCATTGATTATGGGTACAATATTCCAGTCGAGCAGCTGGTTAAGGGTACTGCGTAGATTATTGTAATGGGAACGGTTCATAAAATCGGATGCGGAAAGTAATATTTGCGAAACAATTAAATCTGATTTGCGAAATGCTTCCCTGTATTTATTGACAAGGACTGTTTGACCAATCGACGCGAGTGCCTGTTTCTCTGTAAGGGATACGGTCCTGGAAAAACTCCGATTCAGGATTCGTTTACCATAACCCACGGCACCCGAACTAACAATAATTACTTTCTTTTTTTGATCCATGAGATCACGTATTATTTTTCCGAGCTCCGTGAAATAGCTCGATTCAGGGTCTGCAATATGCGGTGTTAGCGTAGCTGTCCCAATTTTTACTACAACGATTTGCGTTGATTGCAATATAGTATTAAACTTTTCATTATTAAGCATATTTACCTTTGAAATATTCTGAGACTATATCTCTTGCCATCTGATCAATTTCCATAAAATCTTCTAAAGAAGATGCGGGCTGATCGGGAATTTTATTTAAGGCATGTTCTATTGCTGCCGGGATTTGCTGAAAACGTATTTTGTCTTCTAAAAATAGGGATACAGCTTTTTCGTTAGCAGCATTGAATATAGATGGAAAAATTCCGCCCCGCGCGCCAGCCTCTTTTCCGATAAAAAAAGCGGGATATTTTTTAGGATCAATTCTTTCAAAAGAGATTTGTTCATAATCCCCCAAAGCAACCGATGGCAAGATCTCGGGCGCCGCATGGGGATAATATAATGCATGTGCAACGGGATAAACCATATCGGGATGGCTGACGTGAAAGGAGTGGCTTCCGTCGTTATACTGCAAGATGGCATGCACAAGACTTTTGGAATGAATCACTGCATCGAGATGGTTGTAATCCATGCCAAACAAATGGCTGGCTTCCATAAGCTCCAGTGCTTTATTAACCATGGATGCTGAGTCTACGGTGATTTTTTGGCCCATATTCCAGGTGGGATGTTTCAGTACATCTTCTTTTCGGGTCTGCATTATTTCTTCTGGAGTATGAGTCCGAAAGGGTCCTCCGGATGCCGTTAGAATTAATTTTTTAATGGAACGAGAATCAATGGCTCTGCTATTGTGGAGCAATCGAAACAGACTGCTGTGCTCAGAATCCACGGGCACCAGAGTAGCGCTGTTTTTTGCAACGCTTTCCATGATAATAGACCCTGCCATAACAAGGCTTTCTTTGTTTGCCAGCAATATTCTTTTGCCCTGGTCAGCTGCTGTTTTTGTGGCTAGGGCACCAATTGAACCAACTACTGCAACCAGAACAGCATCGTATTCTATGGACAGCAGTTCTTCCATTCTTTCAAAAAACAGGATTCCTTCTTTTTTCCAGTATTCAATTTCTTCTGCCTGTATGTGTGGATTGGTGCAGGAAACAGCTAAAGGCTTCCAGATCCTGGCGATATCCTGGGCCTGTTTGAAGTTAGAATGATACGAAAATCCAGTGAGATAAAATTTTTCTGGATCGTTGTTTAAAATACGCAGGGCCGTAGCGCCTACGGATCCGGTTATTCCAAGAATGATTACTTTTTGCATGTGTTACCTTTATTGGGATATATATTGAATAAACAAAATAACATAATAACCGGCAGGTATGGTGAACATGAGAGCGTCGAGAAGATCGAGAATTCCGCCATGTCCTGGAATTATTTTCCCCGAGTCTTTTACACCGGCATTTCGCTTAAGCAGAGATTCAGAGAGGTCGCCCAATGTTGCCATGGCAAACAGAATTACTCCAATGAGAATGATTGTTGCCATATGGATATCCGGAACAGTAAACGACTTATCAGCAAAATAATAATAAATGGGCAGCGTTCCTGCCGAACCGATCAGTCCACCCAGATACCCTTCCCATGTCTTGTTGGGAGAAATTCCAAACCCTACCTTATGCTTTCCTAAAAATTTTCCCGCAAAATACGCGAATGTGTCCGTCATAAACGTTGCCCAGGAAACAAGCCAGATATAAAACGTACCATGGGGAAGAGATTCAAGAAGAAACATGTGGGAAAAGGTTAATGGTACATAAATTATTCCAGCAAGCGTTACAGAAATTGAATAGAAACTTCCCTGCAGATGCCTGCGCGTCAACTCTCGAACAAGCAGATACACAATGCTCAAAAAGAATAGAAAGAAAATAAATGGGAATCCTATAGAAAGAGAATCGAGAACCGAACGAATGGCAGCATTGTAATGAAGGAATCCGGGAAGATATTGAGTTTTTAGTGAATACAAAAATACAATTAGTAAAAGAGTCTGGCCGAGGATGATTCCAGAGACAGGGAATGCTTTTTCATCGGCATTTTTTTTAACCATTTTGTAAAACTCGAGTTGTCCAAGCAGAGCCATTCCAGATACAAGGAGGTAAAACGGAATTTTTTGAAGGCCTTCATACGTGAATGCAAATACAAAAATAATAACAAGAGAGAATCCGCTAATGATTCTCTGAAGGGTTTCGGACATGGATTCAGATTACGCAAAAAAAAGAAACAGAGTGTCAAGCTTAGATTGACCCAAATTTCCGAATACGTTTTTGATAGTCCAGTAATGCCTGGAAAATATCGTCTTTAGAAAAATCCGGCCAAAATACGGGGGTAAAAAAAAGTTCAGCGTAAGCACTTTGCCATAACAAATAATTAGACAGACGTTGCTCTCCGGCGGTACGAATCAATAAATCAACATCAGGAAGATCTTTCGTATACAGATACTGCTCAAACTCAGACTCAGAGATTGATTCTATGCGCTCTGTTAGATCCTGCGCGGTTTGGTTTTTATGGATGGAAAGAATGGCGTCTTTGGCTGCCCGCAAAATTTCTGCACGACTGCCATAGTTCAGGCAGAAATTGACCGTGAGAAGATAATTTTTTGCGGTTTCTGCTATGGCACTGTTGAGTTTATTCTGGATTGCATTGGACAGTGGCGATATGTCTCCAGAGACAATCATCCGGATTTTATTCTTTTTAAATATTTTTAGGTTTTCGTCTATAAAGAAAGAGAGCAACTGAAAAAGGGCATCGATTTCCTGGCGGGGGCGTTTCCAGTTCTCCGTTGAAAAAATATACAGGGATAGAAAGGGAATATTGAGAGCAAGAAAAACGTCAAACAAATCGTGGAGTTGTTCTGCGCCTTTGCGGTGGCCTTCTATGCGGGGAAGTCCCCGGGAAGTGGCCCATCGCCCGTTGCCATCGAGAATAATGGCAACATGGCGAGGGAGCTTTTCTGGATCGAGAGACTGAATTGGTAAGGAATGTTCTGGCACTGATTCCTCACACCGTCATAATATCTTTTTCTTTGCTTTCACCAGATTTATCTATTTCGGCAATGAATTTATCTGTCAGCTTCTGGATTTCGTCCTGGTGTGCCTTGATATCGTCTTCAGAAAGGCCGTCTCCCTTCAATTTTTTTATTTTGTCGTTAGCATCGCGGCGTACATTGCGAACGGCAATTTTATGATCTTCCACTTTTGCTTTAACCACTTTGACGAGTTCTTTTCTCGTTTCCATGTTCATCTCGGGAAGGTTTATGCGAATAGAAATACCATCGTTCTGCGGGTTCAGGTTTCTCCCGGATTTAAGAATAGCTTTTTCTACAGCGCTCAGATTACTTTTGTCCCATACATCGACCAAGATGGATCTTGCCTCTGGAATGGAAATTCCGGCAACCTGGTTTAAGGGCATCATCTGGCCATACACTTCTACGCGAATATCATCGACAATAGCAGTATTGGCCCGTCCACTGCGCACCTGCGAAAGGGAATGATGAAGATCCTCCAGGGATTTTTTCATTTTTCCCTGCGTGGAGTTAATAATTTCCTGAACGGCTGGGTTACTCATAATATTCTGCTCCTTCATTAGAAGTAATGAGAGTTCCGATTTGTTCCCCCTGCACTGCCTTGAGCAGATTGCCTGGTTCGGTTACATCAAATACCTGGATTGGCATTTGATTGTCCATGCAGAGTGTGAATGCAGTAGTGTCCATTATCTTCAGTTGCTTTTGGAGGGCATCCATAAAGCTCAGATACCGGAATCGCTTTGCATCAGGAAACTGTTTGGGGTCCTTATCGTAAACTCCATCCACTTTTGTTGCTTTAAAAATTACATCGGCACTGATTTCTATGGCTCTAAGTGCTGCCGTTGTATCTGTCGTGAAATAGGGGTTTCCTGTTCCCCCGGAAAGAATTACCACTCTCTGTTTTTCAAGATGGCGCATGGTTTTTCTGCGAATAAAAGGTTCGGCCACAGATTTTACTTCAATGGCAGTTTGCACTCTCGTTACGAGTCCTTCTTTTTCGAGAAAATCCTGGAGAGCAAGCCCGTTAATGATGGTAGCCATCATTCCCATGTAGTCTGCGGTAACGCGGTCCATGCCTTTGCTGGCTGCCTGCATGCCGCGAAAAATATTGCCACCGCCGATTACAATGGCGAGCTCAACGCCGAGTTTGTGAATTTCGAGAATTTGCCGAGCAAGGGATTGGACAACCGCAACGTCTATTCCGGTTTTATCCTGCCCGGCGAGTACTTCCCCCGAAAGCTTCAGGAGAACCCGCCTGTAATGTTTTCCTGGATATTTTTGGTTTTCGGCGGGCATAGGATTACTCTTATTTAATGGAATATCTTGTAAAGCGAGCTACAGAAATGTTTTCGCCAAGAGCTGTTACGCCTTCCTTAATGAGATCCCCGATTGTTGTTTTTGGGTCTTTCACGAATGGTTGGTCGAGAAGAGAGATTTCAGAAAGAAACTTTTTGATTTTTCCTTCGAGGATTTTTTCAATAGCGTTTTCCGGTTTGCCTTCTTCAATAAGAGTCTGCTTCTGGATTTCGCGTTCTGCAGCGATTGCTTCTTCTGGCACTTCTTCTGCGCGAACATATTGAGGAGCCGATGCAGCAATGTGCATGGCAATGTTCTTGCCGATCTCTGCGAATTTTTCGTTCATGGCGACAAAGTCTGTTTCACAGTTGAGTTCAAGCAATACGCCGAGCTTACCGTTGTGGTGGATGTAAGAAAATACAGCACCTTCGCTTGCCTGGCGGTCCATTTTTTTGGCAGCTTTAATAATGCCCCTTTCGCGGAGGAGCTGAACAGCCTTGTCAATGTCTCCGTCTGTTTCTTCGAGCGCCTTTTTTACATCCATCATTCCAGCGGATGTCATCGCTCTGAGTTGTTTAATTTTTTCTGAATCTACAGCCATGGTATTCTCCTTTTTTTAGAAAGCCTCATTTAATTATGAGAATAGCATCCCGCGACTCGACATAATCGGGATGCAAAAAAAACTCCGGCATCTGCCGGAGTCTGGATTTAGTCGTCTTCGTACTTGGTTGTGTACTTTTTCTCGAGTTCATCCTGTTCTTCGTACTTGTCGATAGTCTTGTGGTACGAATCGTCATTGAATTCGCCATCGGTATCTATTTCGACCTGGGCAAAATCTCCGCCCTCTTTTCCTTCCAGAATGGCATTAACCATAATTTCCAGGAACAGAGTGATTGCGCGTATTGCGTCATCATTGGCAGGAATCGGAAAATCAATTACTTCTGGATCACAATTGGTGTCTACGATAGCAAACACAGGGATATTGAGCCTGCGCGCTTCTTGAACGGCAATGGCTTCTCTTTCCGGGTCTATAATGAAGAGAGCATCCGGAAGATCTACCATGTCGCGAATACCAGCGAGATCTTTACGCAGACGGGCAAGTTCTCTTTCGAGTTGAAGCACTTCACGCTTGGTGTTAGCCAGTTCGTTGATAGTGTTGGTTTCGAAAGCTTCTTCCAGTTTGCGAAGTCTTGCAATGGATTGTTTCACTGTTTTGAAGTTTGTCAACAGTCCGCCTAACCAGCGGTTGTTTATAAAGAACATTCCGCTTTTAAGGGCTGCTTTTTCGATTTCTGCCTGGGCCTGCTTTTTCGTTCCCACAAAAAGAATCTTCCCGCCTTTGGAAGCAAGATCGCGCATATTTTCGTACGCGGACTTTGCCATCACAATGGTCTTCTGGAGGTTGATTATGTGGATCCCGTTGCGGGCTGTGAAAATGAACTTGCTCATTTTAGGATTCCAGCGACGTGTCTGATGACCGAAGTGGACGCCTGATTCGAGCAGGTTCTTCATGGAAATTGTTGCCATAGTTTCTCCTGTTGGAATATGCGGCAGCATATTCTAAACTATTGATATCGCTTTCGCGAGATTCCGGTTTCCCGGTTAGGTTCCATTTTCTTATAGAGTTATGTTGTAAAGTATAATAGCTGTTTAATATTTTTTGTGCATATGAGTTTGCTGAAAAGCAACAACTGCGACCTTTCCATGAAAAGGATGGCGAACGGTCATGGGTTGTAGCGGCGTAAAGTAAAAGTGTTTGTTTGACCCATATATATATGTCCTCCAACAACAATTCTACTGGTGTTGTCGATGGTCAATGCATAAGCCTCATCTTGGTCTTTGCCAAAATCAGTCGTCACCTTTTTCTGCAAAAAAGAAAAAACTTCGCGTCTCCTCCTTTTTCCCATTGATGTCTTGATTCCGGGGCAAAGAATGGCTCATGCACTTCCAGAAGATAATTCAAACGCTAAATGAATACTGGGCACAAAAAGGCTGCCTTATTGCACAGGGTTACGATATGGAAGTGGGCGCTGGTACATTTAATCCCCACACGTTTTTGCGGGCGCTGGGTCCAGAGCCATGGGCTGTTGCATACGTGGAGCCGTCGCGCAGACCCACCGACGGGAGATATGGCGAAAACCCTAACCGACTGCAGCACTATTATCAATACCAGGTTATCATTAAACCATCGCCAGAAAATGCGCAGGAACTCTATCTCGGTTCATTGGAAGCTCTCGGTTTTCATTTAAAGGAACACGATATTCGGTTTGTAGAGGATGACTGGGAATCCCCTACTCTGGGAGCAGCTGGTCTTGGCTGGGAGGTATGGCTGGATGGAATGGAGGTTACCCAGTTTACCTATTTTCAGCAGGTAGGCTCCATTCCCGTAAATCCGGTTTCTGTTGAATTAACGTATGGATTAGAACGTCTGGCTATGTATCTCCAGAAAGTAGAAAACGTGTACGATCTCCGTTGGAACGATCAGTTTACGTATGGAGATGTACACCACCGCAGCGAAGTAGAATTTTCCACGTATAATTTTGAAATAGCGAGTACCGAAAAACTGGTTCGATGGTTTAAAGAATACGAGGAAGAAGCCAATACCATTTTAGCGTACAGTAATGAGAAAGGCAGTGTCGTGCTGCCGGCGTACGATTATATGCTGAAGTGTTCGCATGCATTCAATTTGCTCCACGCACGCGGAGCCATTTCGCCCAACGAACGCGCCCAGTACATTGCCAGAATGCGACACCTGGCTCGCGCTATTGCTTCTCGCTATCTGGAAATTCGCGAGCAACTTGGTTTTCCGTTGTTAAGTAAGCGGGTAAATAATGAAACTCAGTGAAATGCAATACCAGCGTCCGGATATCAAGGGCTTCCATAGTTCGGTCAAGGAACTGACACAAAAAATAAAAACGGCAGATTCGTATGTCGTGGTAAGGAATACAGCGGAAGAATTTATTAAGCTCAAGAATGGAATATCCAGATCTTCTACTCTTGCGCATATTCGATTTTCCCAGAATACAAAAGATGCTTTCTACTCCGAGGAACAAAATTTTCTGGATGCGAATTCTCCCCTGATAGAAGAAGCAGTTACAGATTTTTTTTCTGCTATTCTGGAGTCTCCATTCCGTGCTGATCTCGAGAAAGAATGGGGCGGGCAGATTTTTCGGATGGCAGAACTTCAGCGAAAAGTTTTTTCTTCTAAAATCATTGAGCTGAGTGGGCAGGAAAACGAGCTTTCCACCAGATACACAAAAATACTGGGTTCGGCACAGATAGAACTTGACGGCCAGAAGTATACGTTATCGCAGCTGCGTTCATGGACCACTCGCCCGGAGCGGTTGGATCGCAAGAGGGCCGCAGCTGCACGCGATTCATTCTTTGTAGAAAATGCTCGCGAACTCGATGAAATTTACGATGAGCTGGTTAACAAGCGCCACGAGATGGCACAAAGGCAGGGATACGCCAGCTTCGTCGAAATGGGCTATGATAGAATGACCCGAACTGATTATTCCCCCAGCAATGTAGAAATATTCAGAAAGCAGATTCTGGATCTTGCGGTACCGTTAGCCGACCGCGAAAGAAAAAAGCAGCAGGAAAGACTGGCCATCAGCGAATATTATATCTACGACGAATCCATTTATTTTCCATATGGCAACGCAAAGCTGCACGCTGACCCGGTCGGACTTGTAGAAGCAGCCCAAACCATGTACAGCGAACTGTCAGAGGAGGCCGGCAGTTTTTTTCGCATGCTTCGAGAAAGAGAGCTGATGGATCTGGAAAGCCGAGACGGCAAAGCCGGTGGTGGATACTGCACCTTTATCACAGAAGAAAAAGTGCCTTTTATTTTTTCTAACTTTAACGGAACGACAGACGATGTAGAGGTGCTTACCCACGAGACAGGCCACGCGTTTCAAAGTTATCTGGCAAGGGAACTCCCTCTCGAAGAAATCGTATTCCCCACCATGGAGGCAGCAGAAATTCACTCCATGTCCATGGAGTACATAACCTATCCGTGGATGCATCTATTTTTTGGAGAAGATGCACAGAAATTCAAGCAGGGACATTTACTGTCCGCATTGTACTTTTTTCCGTATGCGGCTGCCGTCGATGAATACCAGCATCGCATTTACTACGAGCCAAAAATGTCGCCAGAAAAACGGCGCGCGGTATGGAAAGAAATGGAGCAGAAATATTTGCCTTGGCGCAAATACGATGGCCTGCCCTTCTACGAATCGGGAGGATTGTGGCAAACGCAGAGCCATATTTATCGGTCACCATTTTATTATATCGACTATGCATTAGCACAGGTGTCGGCTCTGGAATTCTGGCAGCGATCTATAGTCAATAAAGAGAACGCATGGAAGGATTACGTTGCTCTTTCAAGGCTGGGTGGATCTCTCAGTTACCAGAAACTGTTATCATCCGCAGGTTTGTCGAATCCGTTCGATGGAAAATCGCTTGGTAACATTCTTAGCGCGGTAGATGAATTTCTTTCCGGGTAAAAAAAGGGACCAGTTGCCTGGTCCCGGTGGAGCATTCTTTCGGGGAAAAGATACTCCCAGTTACATACCCGGCAAACGGGGGAAGCGCTTCATTTTGCTGGCGCGGAAATAATGACCCCAAAGCTGTTTCATATGGTGGCCAATGAATGGCAGCCGCATAAAGCGTGCCTTGCTGTCGTCGCGGAAGATAAACGAAGCTTCGCGCCCGGTATCCATGATGCACAGAATATTTACGTGCTCTTCGTATCCGTGCATATGACCACGACCCGTAGCCTGAACATACATATTGTTCGCTATGATCTTAGCCATGACTTCAGCGAGATGCCCCTGTTTGGCCTTCCATTCGGGACCGAGAAAATCGATAGCATCGCCTGCAGCATATACGTGGTCAAAATTATCAACTTGCGAATATCCGTTAATCTTGACAAATCCCGCTTCTGATTGTGTCAGGTCGGACTTCATCAGAAGATCATTGCCCCTCCCGGCCGGCACAAAAATGGTCAGATCACTTTTGATTTTGAAATCGTCTTCGAGAACAATACCGTCGGGTTCAAAGCTTTTTATTTTTCTGCCAAAATATTCCTGGATGCCAAGATCGGAAAAATATTTAAAGAGCGCTTTCATGGATTTCTCGCCCATGCGTTTGCCGGGTTCTGCCATGGGAGCAAAAAACACGAGTTTGATTTTGTCGCGTAGCTTCTTTTTTTCGAGCAAATGCTCTAAGTTAAAGAGAATTTCAAAGGCAGGGCCGCCGCGCACGGCTGAAGGATCTTTAGGATTGCCGCCAAATCCGACTGCTATGGTACCCTCGCCCTTTGCGATAATTTTTTGCACCTCACCAGCCAGCCTTGTGGCCTCGTCTGGTTCTCCACAGATGGAATAGGAGTTTTGAGCAATGCCGGGAGTTTGCATTTTGGGAGCTCCAATGGCAACGACCAGGTAGTCATAATGGATCGTTTCCCCATCTACAATGATTTCTTTTTTAGCTCCGGAGACCCCTTCCACGTTTCCTTTGCGGAAGGTAAACTTGTGCCGTTTTGCGAGCTCTGGAATAGAGAGGGAAATATCTTCTACCGTTTTTTCACCGGTGGGAATCCAAATAGCTAAAGGATAAATATAGAAAAAATCTCTATTGGAGACCAGGGTAACATTGAATCCCTTTTTGGTTAGCTGGATGGCTGATTCCACACCTGCAAACCCCCCTCCGATGACATAAACTTTCTGATGTTTCAGCATATACTCTCCTTCGCTCTGATTTCGTATCTTCATAATACGAAAACACCGAATGGACGGCAAAAATAAAATGAACATTTGTTCATAATTAATAGAGGGTATTTGTCGAACCGATTCAGGAATTGCTTAGCAGATCCGCGTAAGACAGGCTTTCTGCGGGAAACGATTCCAGATGGTGATCTAACAAAAAGCCGTTGAGGAGACTGGTGACATTGTTAGAATCTGATTCTTCGAGAACAATTTCTACCTCCAGAAAAATGCCTAGGCCCTGTACGGCATCCAGGCATATTTCCAACTCGTGCCCTTTATAGTGGGCGGGAAAAGTCCAGCGATGCTTTTTGACAGAGAGAGAGGGAACAAAGCCCAGCCGATTCAGAACCGTCCAGATTTCTCCGGGAGACGGAAACTCGCTCTCTTCCCGGCTTTTTACACCATCGTTAAAATTCGCCGGACCTTTCCAGGTAAGGCGATCTTCTTCCGCTTTCAGTTGCCAGCCTTTCTTTTTTCTATCGTAATAAAGAGAAGAGCGGCGACGCAATACGTAGTCTTTATCGCGCATGTCGTAACAGGGATGCTGAAAGTAGGAATCTTCCTGGACAAAGAAGCGGTTGGGAGGGTATTTTTCGAGTAACCTCTCTAAACTGCCCGGTAAAGGAAATTGCTGGTACTCTTCCGGATTGGCTATTTCCGGAAGGTGCATTTTCGTTTTCTGGATGGCTAATTTGATTTCGAATTCTTTCTTAGGCATAGTATATTCCGGAACTCAGTTGAGATCCTGCAGCAAATTTAAAAAGAAAGACAATCCCTCTTCGAGGATGTCTTCTGATACGGCGTAACTGATTCGGATATGGTTGGTTTTTGCCGTGAAAATATGACCGGGCACTACGATAAGTCGTTTTTCTGCCGCACGCAAAGCAAAGTCTCCGCCAGATATGGGAACTTCTGGAAATGCGTAAAAGGCTCCGGCTGGGTGAGTGAATTGCGTTTTGCCCCGTAGCGTTTCTACAACATAGTCTCTGCGCTTTTTCATGGATGCAAGTTCTGCCTGAATGGGATTGTCGAGAGCAGCTATGGCGGCCCACTGAACGGGGTGAGGAGCGCATACTACAGAGTATTGCTGAAGAGCGGCCATTTTCTGAATTATTTCGGATAGGTTTTCGGGAGCCCCTGCATAACCTATCCGAAGTCCCGTCATTGCATGAGATTTAGAAAACCCGTTGAGAGTGATCGTTTGTTCCGGCAGAATGGATGCCGTCGATACAAGTTGTTTGTCGTAGTCGAATGTCTCGTAAATTTCGTCAGAGATAATGATTGCTCCAGTTTTTTGCGCAAAGTCGGCCAGGGAAGTGAGCTGCTCACGACTTAAAATTTTCCCAGTGGGGTTAGAGGGATTGGAAAATATGATTGATTTGAGAGGAACCTTTTCCCGCGAAAGCTTATCTGCAAGGGAATCGAGAGAAGCTGCATCAAAGTCTTCACTGATAAAATGCATGGTGACATTGTTAAATTTAGAAAGACTTGGATAAATCAGAAAGTAAGGCTCAATTAGCAGAATATGATCTCCCTCGTTGAACATGGTTTCAAACAGCAGCATGAGCAGCGATGCAACGCCGGTTGAGACGATTACGTTTTGTGGCAGAACAGAGAATCCGTTTTCTTCTTTCCATTTGCGCGATATTCTCTCGCGCAGCTCTGGAATGCCGGTAGTAGGAGTGTACGAATTTTTATTGTCGCGGATGGCCTGAATCATGGCTTCTTTGACGGGTTCGGGCACGGGAAAATCTGGCTGGCCAATGGAAAGATTGAGGGGGTTCTCGATTCTGGAGGCCAGTTCAAAAGCTTTGCGGATTTCAGAGGATTCCATCCGGAGAATTTTCTCAGACAAATACTTTTTACCTTGGGGCTGCATGCGATGCAATGGAAGGGTTTTGGCCAATGTCAATCGGTTTTTATAGAAGACCCTGTTCTTCTGCCTTGCGAATAAGTTCTACTCTGGAATTTACTTGAAGTTTCTGGTACACTCTCTTTATATACTGGCGAACAGAATCTTCTTTTAAAGTTAACAGGCGGGCTACCTCTTTTGTTTTGAGTCCCTGCGAGATGAGTTCAATAATTTGCTGTTCCCGAACCGTTAGTACAATTTTGGATTCAGGATTGCGCTTATGAAAAGAACGATGAATTTTAAGGGCAATCTCTGGAGTTAGAATGGCTCCATCGTTTAAAAAAATATCTATATAGTGGTGCAAATTATCAATGTCGTTTTTGAGTATATATCCAATTGCTCCATTCTTGAGACTTTGAAAAATAAAGTCCGTACCGGAAAGGGCGGTCAGCATGACAATGCGGCAGTTTTCTGCTTTTTGCGCGACCATTCTGGCAAGATCTATGCCATTCATCTCTTTAAGGCGAATATCGATAAACAGAATATCCGGACAGGGTGGCGTAAAGTCTTGCAAAAATTCTTCTCCGCCGGCCCAGCTCAAAACTGATTTTACCGCTGGGTGGTCGGCTATTTTTTTCTCCAGAAAAAACCGAAAGGTTTCCTCGTTCTCGACTACGAACACGGAAGCCTTTTTTTTAATTGCGGAGGACATTTGGTTTAGCCTACTGCATATAAAAAGAAAAGTCAATACCCAAATGGGTACAAAATCTCATCTTTAACATAAAAATATCCCGGTAGTACAAAGCCTTCACAAATAAACCTCAGCGACCATGGTGCAGTGTTGCCCTCAAATAATAATATTCTGGCTGTTGGGAAATTTCCAGCAGGGCTCCAGTTTTTTCTGCACGGTGGCGGATGCTCGTGCTGCCTGTTCCTGCCTCTTTATTCAAACCAGTATACAAAGAAGGGGCCAGAAACTGTATCACCAAAGCACCATCAGGCTGTAAGGCAAAATGCCAGCGGCTTTCATCTTTCCCATACTTAAGATCGTTTGTCGTTACTTCCTCAAAAAAGGATAACAGATTTTGTCGCATTTCCGGGTTTGTGATAGCATTAAAAAAATCTTCTTCCTTTTCTGTGTAATCAAAAAGAAATCTTCTCTCTGCGGCAGCATATCGGTTCAGCAAAAGGGAATGAATTCCGGGTAAAAAATTTACCTCCATTTCAAGCAGTTCTTCGGCTCCGGCTATTTTGGATCGCAGGAAAACGGTTGCCTGGTTGAGAATTCTATCCGACGATTCTATAATTTCGGGAAGAACAATGCCATCTTCGCGCACTTTGCCCAGCAGAATCCGCAAGTCGACCAAGCGGGAACCCAGATAATCGTGTAGATCTTCGTAGAGATTCGATTTGACCGCCTCAATATCTAATGTCGTCTGCTTAGTTTCGTTCTTTTGTTCTCTGCCGGCAAAGTCGAGAAAGTTCTGAACGAGAATGAGCAATTGTTCCCGCTCGAACGGTTTTTTTAAGAATGCGTTAATGCCTGCCTCCCTGCCCAGCGCAAGGTATTCATTGCTGTCATTTTTGGTGAGCATCAGGATGGGCAGATCGGTTTTAGAGTGCTGTTTGCGCAGTTCCCGGATTTCTGCAAACATATCTTTTCCCTGCATTTCTGAATCGAATATGACGAGATCCGGTTTGTTCTGTTTTATGGCATGGAACAGGCTTTGCTCATCCTCAAAGACCGCTATGGAATTATCCGTTGCGGAAAGCTGGCGAAAGAGCACTCCTCTGTTCAGGGGATGGTCATCGGCTGCATAGATTAAAAACCGGGAAGATGAATCCATAAGGTTCATTTCTCGTGTACGGGCAAAAGCACAAGAAGAATACCAGCGGCGGCTGGTTTTAAGCGGGTTTTTTTGTTCGACCTCCGCTGGGAGAGGGTAAGTCTTAATCTGTGAGAAAAAGACAGGATAAAATCAAAAATACAATCAAAAATCAGAGAATAAAACTACACTTTATACCCATTTGGGTACTTGCAATTTTTTTTAAACATGGTATTCTCCTGCCAATCCAATTAGCATTCTCGTGATTATTTCATCACCGGGAACGTTAAATGGTAATATTCAGGAGATTAAAA
>DYPL01000001.1:0-3427 GCA_020719945.1 Turneriella parva | reverse complement strand
AAAACGAAGTAATTTTTCCGTTTGCCATCCCAGAGCGCAATTCCAATGAGGATGCGTTCTGGTTTTATTTTTGGCAGACAATTCTTTCATCGAAAAACATCGATGGGTTTTTCGCGCTGGAAATTACTTTAATACTGGAAATTACTTTAATATAAGAAGGTACACATGAAAAATAGCCTGAAGATTGCTCTCTCAATTCTTTTTCTCTTTCCGCTGTTTGCACAGGAAGAAGAAACAGAAGAACCTGTTGCTTTTACTCTGTATACAGACGTTGTTTCTGCCTATTTTTACCGGCAGTATAATTTTGGTTATTCTGCGACCGTAGATGATAACCACAAAGACGCAGCCTTTCCCGTGGCACCTGCTATCCAGACAGGGGTGGAAGCTTCCAAAGACCATGTTTCCATATTGTTCTGGAACTCCTTTTCTACCATGCCTGAAGCGGCCGACTGGACAAATGAAATGGACATTTTTGCCAGCTACTACATGGGTCCGGTTACGTTGTCGGTTGGAACTTACTTTTACAAAAACGCACCAGCCATTGGAACCAATCCGGATGATACTAACCAGGCCTACTATGCTTCTGGGACTTCAGAATTCTCGCTAAATTATGCCTGGGATTTTGGTCTTTCTCTTACAGCGACAACAGACCTTGGAGGCAGCTACTCCTATTACGAGACTGCCTACACCATTCCCATGCCAGAGGCGCTTTCCGGGCTTGAGATTACAGCCAATATCTCCTCATACATTTACAGAAATGGAGTAACTCCTGAAAAGCAGCTCCTTCTCTACAAAGAGGCAACAGCGGGATTTGCCGGTCTTTACGCCGGTTACAGGATTTCTGCCGGTCCCGGAGAAATAACTCTGTATGGCAAAGGCTTGTACTCGTTCAGTGAAAACGGATTGCAGGGAGGCAAGGAAGTTGCCCAGGCCTACGCAGGCTTAGGTTATGCGCTGCCTTTGAATCCCCAACCTGCCGAAGAAGTCGTAGAAGAATAGGAATTCAGGCAAGGGTAAAGAATTATGAAGCTTAGAAACAAACTCCTCTGGGTTTCCATTTTTGTCGCTGTTTTTATAGCTGGAATCTTTGGATTCTCTCTCTATAAAATTGCAATGAAAAAGTTTACAGACAGTTTTCTTGCCTCCAAGCTTACCCTTGCACGAACCATCGCTGCTTCCATTGATCCTAGTATTCACGCTTCTCTTGCCAATGCAGAGGCAAAGGAGAACCCGGAATACCAGAGATATCTCAAGTACTTCAACTCCATCCTGAAGAATGAACCCTTTGTAACGTATATTTACTCGTTGTATTACAACCCCGAGATTAATAACTTTATTTACGTTCTCGATGGGAAAATTGGTGCCAGGGACATAATCTGGGTAGAAACCAATGATTTTGCCTTTGAAGTATATTTTAATGAACAGGGACAGGTTCAGGTAGATTTTAATCAGAAATCTTATACACAGAAATTGGAATTGCGTCTGGATGATAAAAATTATGGCGCTCTGGACATCAGACAAAATGGCACCCTGTTTGAAGTGTATCTGGATTCCCATAAAATTCTATCTTTCGAAAAAGCAGAAAGCCTCAAGGTGGTCACTCCGGCAGGCACTCTCGATTATAATGAACGCTATTTCGAGACCGAGATAGAATACGCAGGAACAAAGGGACCCATCAACTTTTATTTAACGGTAAAGGGTGAAAGCGAAAGCGATCCCGGGACAAAGTATGTAAATGCAGATGATATTAAGAAGGCAGAAATTGATCTCTTTCTGAAAAACGAAGATATTATCGATCAGGCCGGAGTAGAGAATATATACGGAAAAACTCTAACCGCCAGGGGCATTATTCGCAACCCCGATGGAAGTCCTTCTGGAATGGTCATCGTTGAACTTTACGAAAAAAATCTCCAGGAGTTCAGAAAAAGTTTTTTGGCTACTGCCATCGCAGTGATTCTTCCCGTCACGCTCTTCATTATGCTTCTGGTGTATCTGGTTGCCGAACGAATCATTTTGCAGCCGCTTCAGAAAATTATGAACCGAGTGAAAGAAATTGAGAGTGGAAATCTTAACAGCAATCTTGTCATCACAACCAAAGATGAATTTCAGGATCTTGCCAATAATCTCAATGTGATGAGTGCCGTGATAAAAAGCCAGACGGACCACCTAGAATTGCAGGCAGAGTCTTTTGAGCGATTTGTTCCAAAACAATTTTTAAACCAGATAGGTAAAGACAGCATCCCGCAGGTACATCTAGGGGACAGCATAGAAAAAGAGATGACAATACTTTTTGCTGACATTCGATCTTTTACAACCATATCGGAAAAGATGCAACCCGGGGAACTGTTTCAATACCTGAATAGTTATCTTGGCAAGGCTGGTCCAATTATTCGTGCCAATGGCGGGTTCATAGATAAATATATTGGCGATGCTATTATGGCACTTTTTCCAGAAAACCCTATGCAGGCGGTAAAGGCTGGAATAGAGCTGCTGGAGGCAGTTGCTCAATATAATCAGGATAACCTTAATTCAGGTAAGCCGGAATTAAGAATTGGAATTGGGGTACATACAGGAAAGCTGATGTTAGGCACCATTGGAGAAAATGAGCGCATGGATGGAACGGTTATTGCGGATGCCGTAAATGCAGCAAGCCGCATTGAGCAGCTGACCAAAAAATATAAAGCGGAGTTCCTTGTTTCCGGTACAGTAGCAGAGTTGACGAAAGAACAGTACCACTACCGGTTTATAGATTCTGTCGTACTTACAGGAAAACAGGAAGTTACGGAAATTTTTGAAGTGCTTGGCCCTGCGTAAAGGCAGCCCTTTTTTCCTTTGCCCCATACAGTCAAAGAAAAATATAGCTCATGCAATATCTTCGTGTAACGTTAAAGACATTTCTTGTCCTGATTCTTTTGTTCATTATTGTGGGATTTTTTCTCCCGAATAAATACAGCGTGTCCCGCAGCAAAGAAATCCAGGCACCAGCTCGCGAACTCTTTGATAACGTCAATAATCTTAAGGCGCATGAATCGTGGGATCCATGGAAGGGCGGGGACAGCCGCATTACGTATATTTACGGTAAAATTACAGAGGGCAAGGGTGCTCGTTTGGACTGGAAAAGTGAAATAAGCGATGGCGGGTATCTCACAATTCTCGAAAGTATCCCCCCCCGCTCTGTTGAAATGGAACTCGTATTTTACGGTTCAGCTCCGAGCCGTGCTAAATGGACATTTGAATCAAAAGGGGCCGACAAAACTCTTGTCACTGCTTCGCTCACTGGAAATCTTGGCTGGGACATTATGGCTCGGTATATTTTTCTTTCTGCCAAAGAAGTGCTTGGATCCCGACTGGACTATGCGCTGGAACATTTGGTCGAAAAAAAGTAGGGGTGCCCTGCTCAGTCAACACTGAACGGCTTGCACTGAGC
>DYPL01000088.1 GCA_020719945.1 Turneriella parva | reverse complement strand
GCCGAGCCCCCTTACTTTAATTTTACGAGAACGGCAAACTGCTCGGCATATTCGCGCAAGGCATCGGCGTGTTCCTTCTCTTTAGTAGCCCGCTCGTATGTATCTGCCAGTTTGCGAAGGTTCTGGTACACAAAAATATTCATGTCAGAGACCATCATTTTTTTGGTCCAGAGATCGATGCCCAAAGCTTCCTTGTTTTCGGAATTCCAGAGCGAAAGAATAAAGGCGTCGGCTTTCTGGGGAACGTCTTCTGGAAGATCGTCTGCTTCCCATTGAATCTGCTCGGTAATATGCTGGTCGTCAAGCTTTACGTGGAGAGTAATAGTGGATTCCTTCATAACTGTCGGAAACTTTGCAATTTGTATAGTCTGCGTCACGTACAAAATGGGTGTTTCCGATGTGGCAAAACGCTCTTCTCTGCCGGCAATCAACCCGAGCGCAGCGAAAAGTCCACAGAAGGACTTTTGTCTTTTGCTTGCGTCGCGTTCTTAGCTCACCTAAACAATACGTTAATTATTTAAAATTGATAAATTTTTAGCGATTTGCATAAAAAATCTTGCCATTTTGTTGCCGGTTGCGTCAATATACATTATGAGACAAAAATTATTTTCTGTTATCCTGTTTTTACTGCCGGTGCTGCTGTTTTTCCAAAGCTGTACCTTTCTCGAAGAGCCTCTATCGGATGCGGCGGATGGCGGAAAAGACAGGCCGTCCTGTACCGAAGCAGCAGATCCCGCGCCGGATTGCAGTATTCCAGCGTCTGCCAGCGTGACGATAAATAATACCGCAAATGGAGATTACAAAGTCTATACCATGTATGGTGTTTCTGGATGCCAAAGAGTAAATTTTAGCGGCGTTTCCGGAAGAAAAATCACGGTCATTTATTCCAATCTTTCCGAAACCAACTGCAAAACCATAGCCGAGGGCAGCGATTCTACGGCATCGTACAAAACCGCCCCTACCTATAAAATGCTCCCCGAAACGCAGAGCAGCGGCTCCCGCAAAACTCCCGAAACAGTGGCCGAATTTAACGCGCATCCGGCTCCCTTTAAAACCTCCACTGTGAGTGGAAGCGGCCAGTACAAAACTCTCGATCCCGCCTTAGCCGGAGAACCCGTAGCTTACACGACGGGTGACGCAAAGAGCTGGTATTACGACACGGGTAAAACGGTAACTACCACGCTGCGCGCCAAAGTGGCCCTGGACACCGAATCGGGAGCGTATGTGCACGTTTGGGTAGAAAACGCGGAATGGAATAATCCCGTTACACAGGCACTGGTAGACGAGGTCGCCAGCAAGTTCGCCGACGACACCACTACCCCCAGTATTTACACCATGGTAACGCGCATTGTTGGCAAACCGTGGGGTACGCATGCGTATTCCAACCTGATTTCCGGAACCAGAAAAGATATTCATATTCTGTACTACGATATCGATGGCCACGACTCCAATTTGAGTGGAGTGTTAGGCTATTTCTGGGCCGTACACAATTACGCAAAAAGCGATTACTCCAGCTCTAACGAAGAGCTCATGTTCTTTATGGATTCCGATTACCTGAATAGCCATAAAGACGAAATGCTCAACACTCTGGCGCATGAGTTCCAGCACATGGTGCATTTTTACCAGAGAACCGTCGTAAACGGCATTGAGTCTCCCACTTGGCTCAACGAGATGATGTCCATGACGATAGAAGACATGACTGGCCCGTATATTACCGGAAGCGGTCCAGAAAACTATTTCTATAACTACTTTAAGGATCCTGAAAATGTACTCACCGAATTTGATAACGGAGCGGGCGATTACGAAAAAGTAACTTCCTTTGGAACGTACCTAGTGCGCAATTATGGCGGCAGTGGCAATACTCTCTGGACCAAACTGGTGCAATCCGAATACGAGAACGGCCTGTATGCGGTATCCGATGCCATTAACACTGCCTATGGAACGACCATTCCATCCTATTCTGATTTTCCGGCACCCGACCAGTGGTGGAAATACGCTTTCCTGAACTGGGGGGCCTCTATCGCTATGAATCCCTCTCCAAGCTATGACAATATTCCTGCTTTGTATGCGTATCCAGCACACACGGGCAAAGACTTTTTTGGAAGTAACCTCGATTTATCCTTGGCCGCCTATGACATTTACGAACACTCTGAACCCAGAGTGTATACCAATCTGCCGGGTGTGATTGACCCGTTAGCCCATGTTGCCGGGGTACTCACCACGAGCGCACCAGCATCCTATACGCACGAGGTAAAAATTGGATCCGACACGGTGGTCACCTATGTCGTTTCTCCGTGAGGCTATCATGAAACAGCGATTGACTATCATCAGCTTTATACTGCTCGCAGTGCTTCCCGCCCATTCTCTGTTCAGCGGGGGAAAAAATGGTATCCCGAAAGATTGCGTAGCAACCAATACGGTAACCGGAAAGGTTATTATGTCTGGCAGCGTGCCCCATCATTTTTTAACTCTGCGCACTGCAGACAAATCGTATGTTATTGAAGCTAAGGACAAAGAATATAAAACACTGTCCGGATTTCAGAACCAGACTATAGAAGCCAAAGGTTGCGTTACGCCCCAAAAGCGGCCAGAGGCATTAGCCCTCGATGGCACTTTGTACCTGGAGTCTTACAGCGTACTGTACCAGTGAACTACAAATACGTGATCATAGGGGCCGATGCAGCAGGCAATTCTGCTGCCGGCCAGATCCGGCGCAACGATAAAGAAGGCAGCCTAGCCATTCTGGAAAAGGGAGACATTGTATCGTATGGAGCCTGTGGGTTGCCCTATACGCTTTCCGGGGAAATTCCCGAAACAGAAAAGCTCATTCACTTTACGGCAGAATCTTTTGGCAAAAAGGTGCATGCCGATGTACTCACCCGGCACGAAGTCGTCTCTGTCGATTTTACCACCCAGACTCTTTCGGTAAAAACACCCAACGGCAATCGAGATATTGGCTATGAAAAACTGCTGGTTGCTACAGGAGCCAGTCCCATTCGACTGCCTTTTATCGACTATTCCAACGAGCGCGTTTTTGAGCTCAAGACAGTGCCAGATGCGAATAGATTGCTTTCTTTCATTGAAACACATCAGCCGCGTAACGCCGCCATTTTAGGTGCTGGATATATTGGCCTGGAAGTTGCAGAAAACCTGCGCATGCGCGGCATCGAGGTGACAATATTTGAGGCAATGGAGCGGCCAATGCCTCGCCTTTCCGCTGAATTTGGGGAGGAGATTTCCAGGCAGCTTGCCGCACACGGCGTAACCCTGCATACAAATACCCCCATTGAGTCCGTCCGTTTTGAAAACAATTCTGTCCAGATTACGGCAAAGGGCCAAGCTTATGGTTTTGACTTTCTGGTATCGGCTCCGGGAGTACGGCCAGCGACTTCGTTTTTGAATCCCGACAGCATTGCAATGCAGCGCGGCGCTATTTTCGTCAATGCCTACGGAGAAACCTCTGTGCCGAATGTGTATGCGGCAGGAGACTGCGCTACGGTTCCACACCACCTGACCAAGGAACCCGTCTGGATACCTTTAGGCCATACGGCTAACAAGACGGGGCGCATTGCGGGAATGAATATGTCCGGTTCCAGAGTATCCTTTCCCGGTGTTCTCGGCACGCAACTGTTTAAGCTGTTCGATAAGATGATTGCCTCTACAGGTTTAACAGCAGAAGAAGCCGAAAAAGCTGGTTTCGAAATCATGAAAACGAATCTGGTGCGGCCATCCAAAGCCGGATACTATCCTAGTTCAGGGAAAGTATACTTGTCTATGGTTGCCAGCACCCGGAGCCGCGAAATTTTAGGCGTCGCCATGCATGGACCGCTCGACAGCTATGGTCTGATTGACGCCGCTGCGGCTCTCATTTCCCAGAAAGCCACGGTGGACGAAGTCGGCTGGTTAGACATGGCCTATGCACCGCCATTTGCCCCCGTCTGGAATGCTTTGGTTTCTGCCGCTGCTAAATTTTCTGGTGGCGATTAGTTTGTTAAGTAACCTCTGAAAAAGTCCCTCCGTGGACTTTTTGCCTGCGGCTCCCTGTGCGTTTACCCTACGGGCACAGGCAGACCGCAAAACCCAGGGGCGAAAACTTTGACATCTATTTCGACAAGCTCAATACTGGCATGTCGT
>DYPL01000034.1:1258-24923 GCA_020719945.1 Turneriella parva | reverse complement strand
ACCCGCAGGACCCGCAGCACCGCTTGGCTACAGCGAGCCAACAGCAACGCTTTGCGCTCCCGCAGCGGGGGGAACAAGCATGACTTTCGCGCCGCTTGGCTTCCCCGGCACTGACGATCAAAAACAATTTGCTCAGGCAACTGCTTCCGTTGACATTAACGGAGCAACCTGTGCTACCGGTTACTACAAGTTGATCTCCACTGGAGACAAAATAGGGTCCGAAACTTTTGGAGCAATCAAGGATAAATCCGGTGCAGTAATGAAACAAGCCGACGGTTCCGACTATGTTTGCCACAATGGTTCCGGTCCAGACCACAGCACAATCATCAAGAAAGACGGTGGCTTGTTCCTCGTTAGCCAAATGGAGTGCGATAATGGTGGCGTTTACGTAGCGAAACTCAACCAGAACACAACTACAGGTGCTCTTTCTGTGGATACAAACTCTGCCATGCACTGGGCGGACTTTAGCAGTGACTTTGGAACATATGTTGGTTGCGCGGGTGTGAAAACTACCTGGGATACTCACCTTGGTTCCGAAGAATACGAACCAGACATGGGTCTTGTGAGCACGACTACAGGGAAATCTTCCCATTCAAGCAATGATGAGATACTTGTCTCTATCGCTCAGTACAACAGACTTGCCGGTACAGCCTGGACAGATGCAAATAATGACGGAAAAGTGGATTCAACCGAAACACGCGATGCCACAAAATTTGCTGAGCTTGGTTACTACATGGGCTATACCACAGAAATCTCCCTTGATGCAAGCGGCAATCCAACAGCGACAAAGCATTACAGCATGGGCCGCTTTGCCCGCGAACTCTCCTATGTTATGCCAGACGAAAAAACTGCCTACATGGCTGACGACGGTGGCAATACCGGATTTTTCATGTATATTGCAAACACAGCGAACAACATGACAGCCGGAACGCTGTATGCCGCAAAATGGACACAAGGTGCTGCAGGTACGGGAAATATAACGTGGATTAAACTGGGAGCAGCTACAGATGCAGAGATCAAAGAACTCATTACAACCGGAAAAACGTTTGCAGACATTTTCACAAAAACGTCCCCAACCGGTTCAGGTGCAACTTTAGCTTGCTCAACCGGAACCCTTGTTAAGGCGTATAACTCAAGTGCAGAATGTTTAGAGCTTAATCCCGGCATGGAAAAAGCTGCGGCCTTTTTGGAAACCCGCCGTTATGCAGCTATGTTAGGTGCCACGACAGAGTTTAACAAAGAAGAAGGTATCACCTTTAATTCTGAAGACAACAAACTCTATGTTGCCATGTCCGTAATTGACAAATCTATGAAGAATGAAACTCTTCCAGCTTCACTAAACCATATCACGGAAACACAAAATACTTGTGGTGGTGTTTATGAATCCACAGTAGACAGAACTGGAACTATTGCGGACGGTAACAGTACTCCTGCTACTATTCCAAGTAGTTATGTTGTAACAGATATGGTTCTTATGCCTGCCCTTACAGGTGATTCAGCTAGCAATACAGATGCTTATAACACCTGCAATAAGGATAAGATTGCCTCACCGGACAACGTAACGTACCTGCCAAAATACAAAGTGCTCATTGTTGGTGAGGATACATCTGCCCACCAAAACGATGCAATCTGGGCCTACAAACTGTCTGATACTACTCTGACAAGAATCATGACTACTCCCTACGGTTCAGAATCGACAAGTCCCTTCTGGTATCCAAACGTCAATAACGTTGGTTACATGATGGCTGTTGTTCAGCATCCTTTTGGCGAAGGTGATTACCTTATGTACGACGAAGATAGTGAAAAACACTCTTATGTCGGATACTTTGGTCCTTTCCCTAAGCTTGATTAATATCTGAGCTTTCACTACCCGGCCGTATGGCCGGGTTTTCTTTTGAATAAACGGAAAGTTGTTTCCAGGAGATACACTATGAACGTTTTGCATGTATTCACGAATCTGCCCAAAATAACAACTCGTGCACTTATTCTTACAGCCTCATTTATCTTTATTTTAGCGTTTGCGTCTTTTTTCTTTTCTCATTGCTCTAATAAGGATTCTAAAGACAATGCGCCAACTCAACAATGCCTTAGTGGGGCAATAACCCTTGGAGTTCCCAATCTACGAGGGGCCTCTGACAATGCCTCCTATCCTCTTTTAAACCCCAATCTTAACAATCAGCTCGCCAATATCACCTCACAGTGCTATACAAAAACGGATACGAGTGCAGGGCAGTTTAATCCTTGCTATGCTTGCCATATAGAAACGACGGAACCCAACTTTAATTCGGACAGTGAGCTCCAGGAAAGTTACGCTTTTCCCTCCTACGCAACAACAAACCGCTGGACAAATCTCTTTGTAGACCGTTCGGCTGCTGTTGCGGCTATTTCAGATTCCTCCATTGACTCGTATGCCTCCACCAACAACTACTCAGACGCAAACGGAAAAATCTACCTCGCAGAAAAACTATCCAGCACACCGCGCTCTTGGGACTTTGATGCAGATGGCAAATGGAGCGGTTACACACCGGACTGTTATTATAACTTTGACACAGAAGGTTTTGATAAGGACCCCTCTGGCAATTATACGGGCTGGAGAGCGTTTGGCTATTATCCCTTTTTAGGAACATTCTGGCCAACCAATGGATCAACGGACGATGTTCTTATCCGTTTACCAGAACCTTTTCGCCAAAATTCATCCGGTGTTTTTGATAAAGAAATCTACCGCATCAATTTGGCGATTGTTGAAGCAATGCTTAAAAGCAAAGATATTCCCATTGCAGAAACAAAAGAATCGGATTTTGGCATAGACCTGAACGGCAATGGAAATACCAGAGATACTGTAACAGTCGTTACGTACAGATATCAATACGAAAGCGAACGCAATCTGGTATACGCGGGACGAGCTGGTTTCCTCCAAAAAGATTGCGGGGATATAAAAATGGCCCCGGGGTTGTTCCCAACAGGTACGGAATTTCTCCACTCTGTCCGCTATGTTGGCACGTCAACTGGAGCCATCCAAATGGGCACGCGCATGAAAGAATTGCGATACGGCCGAAAAGTAGCGTGGAAAACATATTCTGATCTTCAGGTAACTGCGCAAAAAAAAGCAAAAGAAAAAACGGCTAATCCGGATTATATGGAAGTTTTTGCCGGCAATATTGAAATCGGAATAATAAACGATCAGGGCTGGGTGTACCAGGGCTTTATTGAAGATGCCGCTGGGGATCTTCGCCCGCAGACCTATGAAGAAAATGTGTTCTGTATAGGATGCCATACCAACCTTGGTGCTACAACCGACACTGTTTTTTCTTTTCCTCGCAAATTTGATTCCGCCTCCGCTTTCCAAAAGGGATGGTACCACTGGTCGCAAAAGGGATTAGAGAATATTCCAGAGGCAAAGCGAGCCAGCGACGGTGAGTACGAATATGCATATTATCTGATGCAGAATAAAGCGGGCGATGAATTCCGTGCCAACAGCGAAGTGATCAATAAATTTTTTGATGGCAGCGGCAACCCCATTGCTTCAGAATTTACGGCGCTTCACGGAGATGTCACTCATCTGCTCTTTCCATCCATTGCGCGCGCGCGAACTCTCAACAAAGCGTATAAGGTCATTGTCCAGAACCAGTCCTTTATTTACGGGCGCGACGCAACGGTTACGCCTCCCGCCAATGTGCATGAGACTGTAACGCAGGATCAGCTGACAAATGTAACCGTGGTACCGGAAAACAGACTACAATAAACTATGAAAACAATCCGCAAGAAACCTATCCTGAACAGCGTTCTTCTCATCTTTTTTGTCCTATTTTTTGCAGCATGCGGGAAAAAAGAAACGGCAATGATTCCAAGGCCACAGAACACGTTTGCCTATATGCCCGAGAACTGCTATCAAAAACAGGATAGCGCCAAGAACTCCTGCTATTTGTGCCATACAAATGCAGAGGAACCGAATTATGTGAACGACCTGGGTTTACAGAGCGGCTCTGCCATGCTGGCCGATGTGCGTGCGGATAATTTTTGGAAAAATCTCTGGCAGCAAAAAGCATCTGGCAAACCGGATCCTTCTTCGAATTACCTCGATGCAAAGGGCTCTATTGTTGTAGTCAAAAGCCTGCTTAAAAAGAAAAGCAGTTGGGACTTAAATAAAAATGGAAAATGGGATGGTTACCTTCCCGATATTTACTTTAACGCGGACAAAGAAGGTTTTGATCTCTCTCCAAAAGGTGAACATACAGGATGGCGGGCCTACCGCTATTCTGCCACACCATTTTATTGGCCAGGGAATGGTAACTGGGGGGAAATATATATTCGCCTTCCCGAAGTTTTCCGCCAGGATGCAAATGGAAAAGAAAACGAGACTGTTTACAAAATAAACCTGGCCATTGCCGAAGCGATGATCAAGCGCATGGACATTCCTCTGGAAGAGGAAATTGATGAGACCCAGACAGGAGTTGACCTCGATAAAAATGGTTCTCTTGGCAAAGCGTCTTATATAAAATTTGACTGGGCCCCTGTAATAAAGAAACACATGTACTTTGCAGGTAAAGCCGGGGATGAGCAGAAGGCCGGAAAGGTAACCGTAGCCGCCGGATTATTCCCGCAAGGTACAGAATTTCTGCAGGTACTCTATTATCCAAATCCCGATGGCGGAAAAATGGCGCGCATAAAGGAGTTGCAGTATATGCGAAAACTGCGCTACATGAATTACAACGATCTCAGGAATGTGCAGCAGATTCAGAATCAAGATTATCGCGACCATAGCGACAGAGCACGCGAATACAAAGGTGCCCCCGAGTTTGGTTTATTGAACCAGAAGGGTTGGGTGCTTCAGGCCTTCATAGAAGACAAAGACGGAAATCTGCGCGCGCAAACAAACGAAGAACTGTTGTCCTGCGTTGGCTGCCATGGCAATGTAGGTGCCAACACGGATTCTACTTTTTCCTTCGCACGCAAATATTCCAACGCGGACGGCGGTTGGAAAGCCTGGACGCCGGAAAACAGATTTGAATTTTCTGAAAGTGAGCAAAAAAATATTTCCCTCTTTTTGAAGCAGAATGGAAATCCTGATTACTGGCATCGACGGAAACCAACGCAAAATATCGCAGAAGCAGTTCGCGGTAATCCCGAAGAAATTTCCAAACTAAATGCATTATACCAGCGCATTGTCAACGAGCAAGACTACATATACGGAAAGATTGCCGGAGTCTCAAAGGAAGTTGTTCGCGAAAATTTCCAGTAAGCGAAGCGGTTGTTTACAAAAGGGCTTTTACAAGCCTGGCGGTTCTCTGTATTTTTCTTTGTTCGCTATTGGGCAGCGTGCTCTCGTCCAGAGCTTCGCGCAACAACGAAAGCTCAACAGGAGAACAGCCGCGCACGGCAATATCGAGATCTGATATTTCTGTGGAGTTTCCATTTTCGCGAGAGCCAAAAGCGAGCACATCTCCAGCCGGTATATGTTCCAAAAAAATTGTCTGCAGCATAGTTAAATTTTTCTAAATAATTCGCGTTCTTAGTTTTTGCTCAAAAACAGATTGTACAGTTTTTTTGCATCCGCAAGAAAATTTTCTACCACCGCGAGCGTGGTCATTTTCTTCTCTTCGCTGTTTACATAGGAGAGATTTTTGTGCTGCGCTTCGAGATGTTCAATGGCTTTGTTAAATTTACTGTAATCCAATTATTTTCTCTGCAAAACCATATCGTCGAGAGCTTCCAGAATCACTGAATAAACTTTCTCAAGCTCCAGATTACTGATGCTGTAAGGTGGGAGAATATACACCGTGTTGCCAAGAGGCCGCAGCAGAACTTCGCGAGACAAAAAGAAATTGTACAGAGAATCACGGACGGGATTCAAGTACGAAGTCTGCGATCCTGATTTAACATCAAAAGCGAGAATGGTTCCCTGCATGCGAACGTTTTCTGTTTGCGGATGGTGGCGGAGCTTTTCTGCAAATCGCTTGTGGTACAATTCAATTCTTGCAATGTTATCGCGAAATTCAGGCTTTTCGGTAAGCTCCAGCGAGGCAAGTGCAGCAGATAGAATAACCGGGTTAGCCGTATAAGAATGCCCGTGATAAAAAGTTTTATCTTTTTCAGCGCTGTCAAATGCATCGAATATTTTTCCGGAGACGGCGGTTGCTCCCAGCGGAAACACTCCGCCCGTGATGCCCTTGGATAGAACAACCATGTCCGGCTTTGCGTTTGTAAATTCGTGTGCAAACATGGGACCGGTGCGGCCAAATCCCGTCATCACCTCATCGGCAATTTTTATGACAGAAAACTCCTCTGCAATGCGCAGCAGGCGGTCTAAAAAATCCGGCGGATACATGTGCATTCCACCCGCTCCCTGTACCACGGGTTCGTAGATAAAGGCCGCTGCACTCCCGTCCGAAACCAGGTTTCTGAATTGATTCAACAGGGTTTCTTTCTGCTCGGCAGAGTCGCCCTGTCTGAGTACGTCTATAAAGTCGACTTCAAACAGATGGGAAAAAAAAGGACGGGTGAACAGACCTCGTTCGGCTACGGACATGGCGCCAAAAGTATCGCCGTGGTAAGAATTTTGAAAAGCGATAATTTTTTTGCGGGGAGCACCAATGTTGTGAAAATACTGGAGAGCAATTTTCAGAGAGACTTCAATGGCTGTCGATCCATTGTCAGAGAAGAAAAGTTTTTTCATGGAGCCGGGAAGCTTGGGCAACAGTTTTTCTGAGAATTCTATGGCGGGAGAATGGGTAAAGTCGGCAAACATCACATGGTCCCATTTTTCGAGAGCCTTGTGAATGGCGTTGACAATGTGCGGATGCGAATGGCCGTGCAGATTGACCCACCACGAAGAAATTGCATCTATGTAACTTTTTCCTTGGTCGTCAAACAGCAGAGTGCCATGGGCACGCACTATGGGTATGGGAGGCGCACTCTTGGCGTTTGTAAAAGGATGCCAGTTAACGACATCCCTCTTCTGCAATTCTGATAAATGTGTGTTCATTGTTTTATCCAGGCCGTTCCAGGCTTAACTTCCAGCACTTTAAGATTTTTATATTGGGGATGCTCAATAATTCTATCCACGAGAACAAAGGAATTCCCCTGAAACTGTACTTCCAGAACGACAGCCTCGCCAGAGGTGCCTTTGGGATTTACAGCATCAACTCCGCGCAGTTCTGTTAAAGAACTTCTGAAATCGCGCGCCTCGGTGTAGTCCATTCCCGTAATGAGCAGGCGAATCGTTTGCGCACGGTTGGGATCCCATTTCTTTACGATCACGGGAATCATTTGATCCGAAACCTGTGCGGCTGCTTTCTGCAACGCTATCTGGGTTCCCGTGACAGCGTTAATATGAGGAGCGGCAGCGTTGGCCTGACCCGTTGCAAGCACCTCTCCGGTATTGACATCAATGGCGCGCACAGCTAACACGGACTGGTAAGATTTCATGCTGGTATCTAAGTGGGTCGGCATGTCCGTAACAGTAACGATAGCCGTACCCGTCAAAATAATTTCTGCCCCGGCATCTACACCTAAGGAGCGGGCAATGTTGCTGTCGCCCTGGACAGCCTCGCGGATTTTTTTGGCGTTGGCAGCAAGAATTTTGTCTACCGTGGCGGAGTCCACAAAAGGAAATCCTTTAGAGACATATATTTTTTCTGTTTCCGTTGCGGCAACCGACGGATTCTGAGGCTTTGTGTTTACGGTTTCCTGTACAATTACCATCATGCGGGGCCTGCCCTGGATATCGATGCCCTGTGCAATGGCGTCTTCCAATTGCGCCCTGTTTACCTTTGCCCGGATTCGCACCATATATTCGTATTGAGAAATGGCACGCCATTCAATCACTTCGTAGGTTTCAATAAAGCCTTCTGTTTTGCCCATAATGGTCGATGATTGCAGCACACCGGATTCAGACATGGACTGGCCCTTGACGATTGTTCCGAGTACTTGTTTTACAGCACTTTTTTTGGCATCGAGCAGGGCGTCGTCTTTTGCTTTTCCAATGCGCCCGTCCACAATGGCGCCGTTGCCAACGGCTATAGTCCAGCCATCCGCGACTTTATTGTCGGGCTTTTTGGATGCCGATGAGCAGCCGATAAAAAATCCAGAGAGAAGAAATAAGGCTATGGTTTTGTTCATAAAGGGGCTCCTGTTGCAACCCTACAGCAGCCCCTTGTTTTGTTAAGAATTTTTTTACGGAAAGCCAAACAGGGCTTTTATTTTTTCTCCACGGGGTATTTGGGAAATAAGCCATCCAGCGCTAAAGGCTGCCGCAACTCCGAGCGGAAATAAAACGAGGAAATTGTTCGTAAAGGGCGAAAACAAGCGCACAAATACCATGTGATAAATATATACAAAAAAAGTAACAGATGAGAGAATCGAAAGATTTTTTGAATATTTAAGAGGGAGGACAAACGATCCAGAATTCCAATAGACCAGAAGAATAATACTGCTCAGGTACAAGACTATTGTCATGCGATGAAAGTGGTTATACATTCCCGGATCGTTCATTTTGTACGAGGAATAAACGTATTCTGTCATTACACCTGAGAAAGCAAGCGCAGGAAGAATGTAGAACAGAGCAAAGCTTTTATTTTTGGGGCGCCTTACGGCGGGATGCGAGGAAATCCAGATTCCGGCATAAAAATAAAATATCCAGAAAATAAAAAAAGTGGAGGGAAAAACTGGTTTGTGTATGCCCCACTGCATCAAAATTTCCGTGGATGGGTAAGTCCAAAGAAACTGATTCATAAACAGCAGGGCCAGCAGCACAGAGCCAGCTTTTTTTCGGGAAGCAATGTACAAGAGAGGATAGAGAACATAGAGCTCCAGAATAATCACAAAAAAATAAAAATGAAAATCGGCATTTCCTTTCAACAATGCCTTTGCATAGACTCCAAAATTTTGGATCAAAAAACCGCTAAGCGTTCCATCTGCCAAAGTATAGGAATTTCCCCGAAAAAATAGAAATATAAAAGTAAGAACAATGTAGGGCAATACAATTTTAGAAAATCTTTTTGAGAAAAAATCTGTCCAGTCGGTGGTGGCTAAAAAAGTCCTGTTTCTGGAGTGACTGCTCTGCGCAAGACCATAGCCAGAAAGGAAAACAAAAAGGGGAACACTGAATCGTCCCATCTGGTTAAGAATCACACCGACAAAATCGATGGAAAAAAACTGATGCTGTCTGGCAAAGGTATGCTCTTCTGCCGATGTAGTATGAATCAGCACGACAAAGACGATGGCAATAATTTTTAACAAATCTGTTAACGTTCGGCTCATGATTTTCTCCATAGTCCCTGCTTTACTGCGCAAAGTCGGCACAGCTTGGTTGCAGACAGCTCGCCGCATTCTTCACAGGGTTGCAGAGTGACTTGTTCTTCGGGAAGGCTTTGCAATAGTGCAGCGTTACCCAGAAAGCTGCGGTAATAGGTTTCTGTAAATCCGGTAAAACGCTCATCTGAAAATTCTAAAATTTCGTCGTACTTGCGGCGGCTCTTTCCTGTTGAGAAGGGGCAGCTATCCGATACGACGGGCAGAGAAAGATCCCGAGTGTAAAGTTTTGTCTCTTCTTCGCGGACATAACAGAGCGGTTTGGCCCGCTTTACAAACCCAGGTTTGCCGTGCAACACCGGCAGACTTTTACGCAGGTACGAGAAGTCCCAGTTGCGGTTGTTGCCAAACAGCATGGCGGCCTCGTCGTCCAGATTGTGGGCCACCAGGAGAACGTCAAATCTGTTCTCCAGGGCAAAGCGGTTAAAGAGCTGGCGTTTGAGAGTGCCGCAAATATTGCATTCTTTGCTGGGATATTCCTGCGTGACATTTTGCACGCTGATCTGTTTTTCCTGTTCAGCGCGAACTATGTGCAGTGGAATATGTTCGCGTTCGCAGATTTCGCGAACAACCTTTTCTGAAACTTCCGAAAAGGATGGAACGCCCAGATCAATGTACAGAGCTTCTATGGTGTAGTTGAGTTCCCGCATAACGAGAAGCAGAGTTACGCTGTCTTTTCCTCCGGAGAGCGCTATCAACAGTTTATCTTTGCGCGTAAACATTTCAAAATCGCGGATGGCACGACTCACTTTGCGGCGCACTTTTTCGCGGATAGATGGCATGGCCAAGCCTTTCCCAGGCAGTTATTTCGTCTTCTAAAAATTATTGAAAGACACAGCGAACGAAATGGCTGCACGTGCGTCGAACTGTTTATGAAACGACAAAATAAAATCATGGCGGCTGCCGCTCTGGCGGTTACGCTCTCCACAGTTTTGCCAAATTGCAATGGGTCCTCGGATAAACAAAACCAACAGACTCCTTTAACCTCTAACGAAGAGTATGTTAAAAGTAAAAAAGATTCCAAACTAGATGTGGCTTCTGGCGCCCTTTACGAATCATACGAACCAGCACCCAGAATACTGCAACCTTCAGAAGGGTACAACAGAGATTCGTATAATCAAATTAACGAAAATCCGTTTCACGATGCTAAAAAAGTTCCGCTATCCACGTTTTCTGTCGACGTAGACACGGCTTCCTATTCCAATGTGAGGCGCTATATAAACGAAGGAGTGCTTCCTCCGAAAGATTCTGTTCGCATCGAAGAAATGGTAAACTACTTTAATTATTCTTACGATCCTCCTTCGGAGAAAGATGGGCATCCCTTTGCCGTTCACACGGAGCTGACCACGTCGCCATGGAGCAAAGGCAATTACCTGCTCAAGATTGGCATTAAGGCAAAAACCATCGAAGCTTCCAAAATGCCGCAAAGGAACTTCGTGTTTTTGCTCGACGTTTCCGGATCCATGATGGGCGAGGATCGCCTTGGGCTTGTCAAGAAAGCCATGAAAATGCTTGTGGAACAGCTCGGAGAAAAAGACAGGATTTCCATTGTTGTATATGCCGGCTCCGAAGGTGTAGCACTGGAACCAACCCCCGGATCGAACAAACAAAAAATTCTGGAAGCTCTCGACAATCTGTCGGCCGGAGGCTCCACGAATGGTGGGGCCGGGATTGAACGCGCCTATAAAATGGCTCAGGAAAATTTTCGTAAAGAAGGGATTAACCGGGTTATTCTCGCAACCGATGGAGACTTTAATCTTGGCGTGAGCGATGAAGGTTCCCTCGTTCGCTTAATAGAAAAAAAGCGCGAGAGCGGAGTTTTTTTGACGGTGCTTGGATTTGGTCGCGGCAATTTCCAGGACGACAAAATGGAACAACTTGCCAACAAAGGGAATGGAAATATTGCCTACATTGATTCCATCTCAGAAGCGAAGAAAGTACTCGTTCACGAAGCAGCTTCTAATCTTGTAAGCATCGCTAAGGATGTAAAAATCCAAGTTGAGTTCAATCCCAAAGAGGTAAGCAGTTACAGGCTGATCGGTTATGAAAACAGACTCCTCAACGATGAAGATTTTAACGATGACACAAAGGATGCGGGAGAGATCGGGGCAGGGCATAATGTTACCGCCCTCTATGAAATTGTTCCTGCTGGTTTGCCGGGCAAGGGGGGAAACATTGACCCACTAAAATACCAGGGTGATACCCAGCTAACCAACGCAGCGGAGAGCAAAGAACTCGGCACTGTAAAAATACGCTACAAACAGCCACAAGGAGAAAAGAGCATTCTTTTGAGCAGGGTGATTTCGGCCAAACCAGTGGCGTTTGAATCTGCTTCTGAAGATCTTCGGTTTGCTTCGGCTGTGGCCATGTACTCGCTGGTCGTTCGTGATTCCGAATTTAAGGGAGAGTCTACGTTCGACAAAGCCTATGAAAATGCGAAATCTGCTCTCGGAAAAGATCCCTACGCCCATCGCGCTGAGTTTCTCACCATTATTCGCAAAACCCAGGATATAAAACCCGGCACAACCTCTGAATAAAGCCACTGAGGCGGGACATTCTCTGTGGATTCCCGCTCTTTTTTGGGAAAAAGGTTTGCCATGCTGAATAATATTGCAATGGTACGTTGTGAACGACGCCGTTTTACTACCGCTCCTGACGCTTATTGTTCAGGTGTTTGTGATTGGAATGCTCTCGTCGTTCCGCCTGCAAAACCCCGGCCTTGTCGCGTTTCGCTGGTATCTGGTAGCCGTCACTATCTGGATGGTAGCATCCCTTTTAAACTTCATGAAATTATCGCCCGCGCTGACCGAGATAAACGGGCGCATGGCTGGTTTTGGCTGGATTACGTACGGCGTTCTGTTTTTTATCTTTATCTACCGTTTTCTTGAAAAGCGGATTCCTCTCTTTCTGTATCTGTTTGCGCTGCTCGCAGCATCGGCTGTGTATTTAAGTTTGTTTACCGATCTCATTATTTCCGGCTACGAGGAAAGGCCCTGGGGAAACGAAACCACTAAGGGCACGTTATTTGTTCCCGTCACGCTTGCCATTGTATTGCTGCCCCAGATTATCTCGTACGTTGTGTTGATTCTCGCTATCCGCCGTTCTACGTATCCTCCGCAAAAGAACCAGCTCAGGCTTATTTTAACGGGTTCTTTCCTTGGCTTGTTTATCGCGTTTACATCTGACGTGATTCTTCCGTACTTGCTGAATCTTCCGGGTGGCTGGCAGATTGGCGCCGGGGCCACTCTTATTCCCACCATTTTTACCGTATACGCTCTCAACAAATACCGCGAAATCACCATTGATATTCTGGACGCATCGCAAAAGTTATTTCACGAGCTTTCGGACGGGGTGATCATTACAGACCGCAACGGGCTTATCAGCCAGGCCAACGAGATGGCTCTTTCTCTGCTCGGTGCAAATAAGGACGAAATGATGCGCAAAACTCTCTACGATTGTTTTCGGGATTATCATCCGCAGCGCAGTTACCAGGGCGCCATTCTGAAAACCAGAACGGGAATGGATACCGATGTTACCATTACGCCCATTGTCTCGCAAAGCACGACGATTGGAAACCTGATTATTTTGAAGGATCTAAGGGACAAAAGAGCTCTGGAAAGAGATCTTCTCGAAACGCTGCGCATTGCCAACAATGCCATTGATGCCAAAAACCGTTTTTTCTGGAATGTGAGCCATGAACTGCGAACCCCGCTCAATGTATTGTTAGGCGTTCTCGAAGAATTTCGCGACGAAGAGTTAAGGGAAGAAAAGCGCAATATGTTCACGCGTGCATTAAACGCCGGAAACAGCCTGCGATCCATGATCGATGATCTCCTTGACATTACACAGATTGAAAAGAAAGAAATGGCTCTCGACAAAAAAGCAATTCCGTTGCGCGAAATTCTTTTATCGGCCACGGATCTCCATTCTATTTCTGCTAAACGCAAGGGGCTTGTCTATCGGATCGATATTTCTGACGATATTCCAGAGCGCATTGAGGCAGACGCCAATCGTATTTTCCAAATTATCAATAATCTTCTCTCCAATGCTGTAAAATTTACAAAGCAGGGGCATGTAACCTTTACGGCCCGGACGAGACAGGAAAAGAGCGTTCTGTTTCTTGAGCTGGAAATTATGGACACGGGAATTGGAATCGAGAAAGAGCAGCTTCATGACATCATGCTCAGTTTTTCTGCGGTGGATGACAGCACGACCAAAAGTCACTCGGGTCTGGGGCTTGGCCTGTATATTGTTCGCAGCATTGTAGAACTGATGAATGGGCTCGTGAGCGTACAGAGTGAGCCGGGCCAGGGAACCCGCGTCAATGTTCGCCTGCCCATTTTGTACGAGAAGCGGCACGAGAATCCCGAATACAGGGAGTTGATAAAGCGCAATACCGGCAAGATTCTATTGGTAGATGATTCAGAGGACAACCGGTTACTGATGCGCTCTTTCCTGAAAAAATATCCCGTGGTGGTTGTAGAAGCTGTCGATGGCAAGGATGCGGTAGAGAAATTCACTGCGGAGCCCGCTTCGTATTCTCTGGTTCTCATGGATATGCAGATGCCAGTGATGGATGGTTACACAGCCACTGAGGAGATTCGCTCTTTTGAAAAGCAGAAGTCCCTTCCTGAAACGCCCATTGTCGCTCTTACCGCTTATGCCATGGATGCAGATCGAAAGCGTGCTCTAGAGGTTGGTTGTAACGAGCATATTACCAAGCCTGTTCGCAAGGCGGATATTTTATCCCGGATTGATTATTACACGGGTATGATTGCTCGTGCTTCTATTGAGTCGTAAGCAATTCATTTTTGCGTGGCGGCTGTTCTGTGCCCGGGGATAGTTTTCCGGCTCCACCGGGAAAGAACCTGCTTCGTGGGTGCCGTTAAAATTGTCTGCCTTTGACTCCTTTATCTTCCCGGCGAAGCTGGGAAGATAAAAAAACTAGTTAATACCGCGAGCATGAAAATGACCGCGGTATTTCATATCCGTTTCCATAATGTGCTGCAAAACCCAGTTGCGCAGAAACACGAGCACTTCTTTTGAAAGATGTTTGCTGTCGGCTCCAGAAGCAACCTTAGCCTGGTACTCCTTAAAATAATTCACGATTTTGGTAATGAGTTCCCTGTGCTTTGCTTGGTGGGGTTCTATCTCCGGATAATTTACCTTTGCCATCATGCCTTCTTCGTGGCTGAAGTGTTCCTTCACATAATCCACCAGTCCCTGGAATGTTTTCTTGAGACCCGCCTCGTTGTGGTTCCCGACAATGGCGTTGTACAACTCGTTTGCTAGCTGAAACAGTTTTTTATGTTGTTCATCGATTTCCTGGATCCCCACACTGTACTCTTTTGACCATTCAATATATGCCATTTGACTTCTTTCCTTTGATATTTATTTTTACGGTTTTTATATATTTGCTTAATTCTAACTTTTCTATATCTTTTCATAACTGGTTAAATTTGGGAGCAGTGTCTGTAAAGTAATCTTTCGGTTGACATAGCTAAACGCGAAATAAAAGAACAGCTATGAACGGTTTGGTTATTTCTGGAATTTCTACAGGAATAGGAAAAACTCTCGTATCCAGTGTTTTTGCGCAGGCAACCGATGCTTGGTACTGGAAGCCCGTACAGGCAGGAACCGAACCACTAACCGACACAGAGCGGGTGCAGCAACTCGGAGTGCTTTCATCAAAAACAATGCAAGAAGTATATCGGTTAAAAAATGCAGTTTCTCCACATGCTGCGGCCAAAATGGAAAAGAAGAAAATCAAACTTGCCAGAATAACAGATATTGCATTGCCGGGTTTTACTGTCATAGAAGGTGCGGGCGGATTGATGACTCCGCTTACCGACACGGAGACTTTTCTCGATCTCTTTAAGGCTATGGGCCATCCTCTGGTTTTTGTGATCCGCCATTATTTAGGCTCTATTAATCATTCACTGCTTGCTCTTTCTGCGATGGCTGCAGCTGGGCTTGATCTGCGCTTTATTGCTATCAGTGGGAGCGAAGATCCCGAAAGTGAAAAAGTAATCCGTATTTTTGCAGCAAAACACTGGAGCAATCTTTGCTATCTGCATTTTCCAGAAGTAGAAGCCTGGCAGGCAGAGCATACTGCGCTGTATGCGACTCAATACCGGGATACCATTCGCGGGGCCTTTTGAGTTGTCCGCATTGTCGATCTGCAAAATCCCATGTGTGGGTGCCGGTTACCACAGATGAAATTGCGTGCTGTTCTGGCGAAAACCCTGTGGAGACCGCGCTTGATTCGGCATTCAGTTTTAAGGTAAATGTATTTTCGCCAGATAATGTCCAATGCCCAGACTGCGGTGCAGTTTGGAAAATTGAGTCAGGTTACAGCGAAGAATGCACCAACGAATACGTGGTGCAAGCCCGGCTTACCAGCTCTTCCGGATAGTATGGCACACATGGCCGCCATTTACCGCGTAATAATTCTGGTGGTAGCTTTCTGCGGCGTAAAAGGTGGTTGCCACTTCAATTTGCGTAACGGCTCTGCGTTTAAGAGAACTTGTTTCGTTAAACTCATCTAATATATTGTCCGCAATCTCTTTTTGTTTTTCATCGTGGTAAAAAACAACGGATCGGTACTGCGTTCCAATGTCCGGGCCCTGCCTGTTTAGCGTGGTGGGATCGTGTAATTGAAAGAACAGCCGTACGATTGTTTCATAGCTGATTTTTTTGGTATCAAATACAATCTGTACTACTTCGGCATGGCCGGTGTTTCCGGTACTTACTTCCCGGTAACCTGGATTTTCTTTAGAGCCACCCATATAACCGGCTATGGTTTCAATCACTCCCTCTGTTTCCTGAAGGATGGATTCTACACCCCAGAAACAACCGGCACCAAATGTTGCAACCGAATACTGTTTGTTTTTTGAGAGAAGGGACAAAAACGGAACATGTACAGATGTAAGAATATTTGTTTGAAACAAAACCTGATATTCTCCATACCCTTCCTCTTGGAGTTTATTTAGAGGAATAAACCGTAGAGCTGATGAGTTGATGCAATAGCGCAACCCGCCTTTTTCCTGGGGTCCATCTGGAAACACATGGCCAAGGTGGGAATCGGATGAGCCGCTTCTGACCTCTGTGCGCACCATACTATGAGACAAATCTGTCTTAGATGATATTACTTTTGTCTCTATCGGTTTTGTGAATGATGGCCATCCAGATCCGGAATCATATTTATCCAGAGAGCTAAAAAGCGGTTTGCCAGTATAGATATCTACATAAATACCCGGTTCTTTGTTGTCGTAGTATTGGTTGTGAAAAGCAGGTTCTGTGCCATTTTCCCGCGTGACCTGCCAGGCCAGCGAATCCGGAGCGATATCAGGTTTCATTGGAGTCTCCTGTTTCAATCTCGCATCCGGTTTTCCGCAACCGATTGCGACAAGAATAAGGAGAATAATAATACTTTGTATTTTGATTTGCATTTTTCCCCTCTCTTCTGCGTAGAAGTATAATCAATATCAAGCGTTTTGGCAATGAGAAGATGATTTAAATTACTTTTCTTTCCACCATTGCTTAATAGGTATTCAACTGCTTTTACGTGCTTTCCGTTCGCGCCGCAAAATGCAGAGGAGTGGCACCGCTGTCATCCGTTGTATCGATGCGGGCTTTTTTCCAGTATCGCCTTCCGAGATGACCGCATTTACATTGCCGCATATAGAAAGCAGGATTAGTGTCTATTAATTAATGAATTAACTTTGCTTCAACCCTAACGCCTTTTATGCTATATTCGACTTATTTTATCGAGGACAGCAACTTGCCTATTTCGTCGCGCGTATTTAACGAATGCAGCACAATGCGCAGTCGCTCCGTTCCCTCTGGCACGGTGGGAGAAAGAATGGGGCGAACGAGAAAACCAGCGGCGTTGAGTTTCTCGGCCAAAGTCCGTGCAGCGGAGACATTGCCGGTCACAAAAGATTGAATAGCCGTAGAAGATTGGAGCCACCGTTCGCTGCCTGTACGCTGCCGTTCATTCACAAAAAAAGAAATATTCTCCTTGAGACGGTTCACTTCGCGGGAGAATAAGGGCGTATGGGCCCACGAGACCGCAATGCGTATCGCAGCTAAGGAAGATGGCGGAAGAGCCGTACTGTAAATAAGAGGGCGCGCAAAGTTTGCGAGGAGTTGAATCAGGGCATCACTGGCAAGAACGACCGCGCCGTGCGCCCCCCACGCCTTTCCAAACGTAATGATGCGTGCGAGAAAATGATTCTGCAATCCGGCACGAACGGCAAGACCCTCGCCATAGACTCCGCCTGCATGGGCTTCGTCCAAAATGCATTGTGCAGCATAGCGGGTACAAAGTGCGGAAAGTTCAGAGAGGGGGGCTGTGTCGCCGTCCATGGAATAAATGGATTCAGAAAAGATAAAAATATTTGCTGGATCTTTTTCGCGGGCAAGCTTCAGGCGATTTTCCAGATGCTCCATGTCGTTGTGGCGGAAGGACCAGCCGCGTGCACGTGACAGCGTAATCCCGTCGCGGATGGAGGCATGGATGAGCTCGTCGTACAGAATTATATCATCGCGCGAAGACAGCGCCTGGATTAGTCCGGCGTTGGCATCGTAACCAGAGTTAAACAGCAAAGCTGATTCCGATTGAAAATAGGCTGCAAGCGTTTTTTCCAGATTCATTGCATAAGAGCTGTTGCCCGAAAGCAGGCGCGATCCTGTTGAGCCATGCGATAGAGAATTGTCAGAAATTTCTTTCGCAATGGCGCGCTGCAGATCTGCGTTGCGGGAGAGGCCAAGATAATCGTTGGAGTAAAAATCTATGCCTTCGGTGGGAACGGGAAGAGAGCGCAGAGTTCCAGCCCGCTGCCGCGCAATCAGTTTTTCGTAAAATTTCAAATTACTCCCACCGTAACGAAACCCCGGATAGCACCATGGGGCCGTTTAACGTAAGCACCATGTCTTCGTCTATTCCCGGAGGAACCTCGCCATCGCGGTCCCATTCGGCAAAAAGACCGGTGTATCTGCCTTCTATGAGAATGCCAAAATTATCCCCTATATAAAAGGTATTTCCTAAGATGAGTGTGCCAATTCCTACGCCCATGGACGCCCCGCCGTACAGTTCGTAAAAACTCCAGCGTTTTGTACCCAATAGAGACATATTGAATTCGTATAAATCAAACTGTATATAATTGTCGGGAAAATCTTCTGAGCCGGTTTTGGCTTCATTGATGTAGAGATCAGCAGTTTGTGCCATTGTTGAAGACGTAGTAGTTTGGCTTGCGGTAGAGGGTGCAATGTCCGTAGTGGCAACCGCGAGCACGGTATATGCCGTGTTGCGAACAAAAGCAAAAATGAGTTCATCCTGGACTTCTGCCCCTTTTGCGTAACTGCCAGAAATAACCTCAAACGGAAGGACGGCAATTTTCCGAATTTCAGGATTTTTGCTGGTAGATTCAATTTCTCGCGCAAGCCCGGCATAGTCAGCAAAAACAGACAGAGCTGGCAGCATTAGAAGCAGAATCAGGATAATTTTCTTCATAATTCTGTTTTCCTGTTTTGGAATGTGCCGGGTCAAGAAATAATTGCGATGCAGCAAGCATTGATTTGAATGCTGAATTATTGGATTCCAGCAAAAATAAACATTTATATAACAAAAATAGTCCCATAAAAGATATTTGATTATTACAGTGAAATTGGAGTGTACTCCAAAATCTTTGTGAGTAAATTGGAGTTGACTCCAAAATCGCAGTCTGTAAATATATACCATGAGAGATCCTGGCAAGACAAACCGTTACCTCCAGAAGTACATTGAGGAAGATCTCAAGGCCAAAATGGTTCTTTTATCTGGTCCGCGCCAGGTAGGGAAGACGACATTAGCAAGGCAAATTGTGCCAGAGAATGCGTACTTCAACTGGGATATTGCTGATCAAAGGGAAAAAATTCTCAGACGAGAATGGCCAATCGGAGAAAATCTCTGGGCTTTCGATGAAATCCATAAATACGCGAAATGGCGCAATTATCTAAAGGGACTATACGATCAGTTTCATGGCCAGACAGAATTTCTGGTAACGGGCAGTGCGCGTCTTGACTATTACCGCAGAGGGGGTGATTCTCTGCAGGGCAGGTACTTTTTTTATCGCATGCATCCTTTCAGCTTTGCGGAGGCGGGATTTTTGTCCAAAAAAGATCTCCATCATATGCTGCAAACAGGAGGTTTTCCAGAGCCCATGCTAAATGGAACTGAGCGGTTCCATCGTAGATGGTCCAGGGATTACAGAACCAGACTTATCCGGGAAGATCTCGTGAGCTTGGAAAATGTAAAAGACATTGGTTCCCTGGAACTATTGTCCATGCTGCTCTCTTCGAGAGTTGGATCTCCGCTTTCAGCGAGTTCGTTCTCTAACGACGTACATGTTTCTCCTAAAACAGTACAAAACTGGATTCAGATATTAGAGCGTCTATACAGCATTTTTCTAATTTCTTCTTTTCGCGAAAACAGTTTGCGCAGTGTTCGCAAAGAAAAGAAACATTATTTCTGGGACTGGGCCCAGGTTAGCGAACTTCCCGCGCGTGCAGAAAATTTTGTGGCGAGTCATTTGCTTAAGTACGTACATTTATTGCAGGACTCCCAAGGTATAGACATGGAGTTAAAATATTTTCGGGATACGGATGGACGGGAAGTGGATTTTATTGTAACAGAAAAAAATATTCCCGTGATGGCCATAGAAGTCAAATGGCAATCAACAGATGTTCACAAACCACTCACGTATTTTAAGAAAAAATTCCCAGGTACAGAGGTAATGCAGGTGCATTTTGAAGGAGATCGGGAATACCAGACCACAGAAGGAGTTCTTGTACTTCCTGTAGAAAAGCTTCTGAAGCGACTGGTGTGAGAAAAAAAAGTGTTCGCAATCAAGGCAGGATGAAGAATGAACCATGGTAGCGACAACAGAACATTTTGATGCACAGATAGACTCACTCTTTTCCTTTCAAGACAATTCTATTATTCTCGGTGGAGCCATGTACCAAGGCGAGACGCGCGCGGGCAAACTGGTTCGCGTTCCTCTCTCCATGCTCAGTCGACACGGGCTCATTAGCGGGGCAACGGGAACTGGCAAAACTATCACCATACAGAATATTGCGGGGCTGCTTAGTGATGCAGGAGTTTCCGTTTTGCTGATGGATCTCAAAGGCGATTTATCAGGAATTGCTGCGCCCGGAACGATGAACCCAAAAATAGAAGAACGACATGGAAAAATTGGAATAGGCTATGAACCAACCGCTTACCCGGTAGAATTTATGTCGCTTTCGGGAGAGAGGGGATTCCAGATCAGAAACACCGTTACTGAGTTTGGCCCCGTGCTCCTCTCGCGCATTCTCGATTTAACCGATACCCAGGAATCCGTCCTGTCTGTAATTTTTCAGTTTTGCGATAACGAAGGACTTCTTCTGTTAGATCTTGCCGATTTTAAGGCTGCGCTCACATTTATTGAAGGAGACGGAAAGGAAGCATTCGAAAAAGAATACGGTGCCGTATCGTCTGCCACCATTGGCGTCATTCGGCGAAAAATTGCGGCCTTAGAAAGCGAAGGCGCAGATAAATTCTTTGGGGAAGTCAGCTTTGACGTAGAAGATCTGGTACATGTAAATAAAGACGGAAAAGGACAAATCTCTATTGTGCGCCTGGACGATATGCAGAGCAAGCAGGCCTTGTTCAGCACGTTCATGCTTTCTCTGCTCGCAGAAGTGTACGAGAAATTTCCGGAAGAGGGCGATCTCGATAAACCAAAGCTTGCCATCTTTTTCGAAGAGGCGCATCTTCTTTTTAGTAACGCCAACAAAAGTCTTCTGAATCAGATTATTTCTGTTACGCGATTAATTCGTTCTAAAGGCGTTGGCCTCTATTTTATTACGCAGCGGCCAGATGACATTCCAGAAGATGTTTTGTCTCAGCTTGGTCTTAAGGTGCAACATGCTTTGCGGGCATTTACGGCAAAGGATCGTGAAGCCATCCGCAAAATGGCTGATAACTTTCCACCATCCGAGTTCTACCAGATCGACGAACTTATCACGACAATGGGAGTAGGCGAGGCGCTCGTGAGTACGCTCAATCCTAAAGGAATCCCCACGCCGCCCGTGCACGTAATGCTTACCGCGCCATCTTCGCGCATTGGAGTATTGGAGCCAGCCGAAGTAGAGGAAAAGATGAAGCAATCCCTACTTGCCGACAAATACGCAAAAGCCGTAGACAGGGAATCCGCTTACGAAATGCTTTCGGCAAAAGCAGAGAAAGCAGCGGCATCGGAAGAGGAAGATGAAAAAGGTGAGGGGAAGCGTGCTGCCAGACAGGAAGATAAGAGTTTAGCCAGTAAAGTCTCGGAGAATAAGCTCGTGCGTGACATAGGCAGAACTGTAGCCCGCGAAGTTGCACGCGGCCTCTTAGGTAGTCTTGGTGTAAAATCGTCGCGTCCATCTTCGCGCTCGCGCAGAAAAACGTCTCTGGTGGGTGGCATTCTTGATAGCCTGTTTTAGGCAAACCATCTGCGCCGCAGACGGTTTGCCAGCGGCGCAGCAGAAAAGAATCCAGCCCGCTTGCGGGGTTGATGAATACAATAGATTAGCGGTATAATAAAAGCCAAAAGCTTATAGTGTATACAAAGACAAAAGAACTGTAGACGGATTCCGGAGGAAGATTATTTGTCTCCGGAGGAAAAACCTTCAGCGCGCAGCGCCCACCTTTGTCTTGCCCGAAAAAAGGTTGCCAGACCAAAGCTTAGGCTACTATTGCGCATGAGCAAAATAATCCAGCTGGCAGTGTACCTACTCTTTGTATTTGTTCCAGTCTTAGCCACCGAATATACGGTGAAAACAATTCCAAACCCGCACGAATTGTGGGGCAGCCAATACTGGGTTTCCGATCCCGATAACCACATAGACGATTCATGGGAGAGCCGTATCAATGGGCTGCTTACGAATATAGAACAAAAGACAACCGCAGAAATTGCCGTCGTTATAGTAAACTCCATTGGTTCCGAGGTTCCCAAAGATTTTTCTACCAATCTTTTTAACGCATGGGGAATAGGGAAAGAGGGTAAAGATAACGGATTGCTGCTGCTGCTCGTGATGAACCAGCGACGCTGGGAATTTGAAACGGGCTATGGCCTGGAGGGCGATCTTCCAGACGTGTTCCTGAAACAAGCCGGGGATAATTTTCTGGTTCCGCGTTTGCGGGAGAAAAAAACTGGACAGGGAATTTACGAAGTCCTCGAAGAGGTCGGTAAAAAAATAGAGGGGGCGGAGGTTAGCAGTTCGCCCGGATACCGCGTAGAGGCTCGGCGTCATTCGGCGAAAGAAAAATTGCCATGGGGCCAGATTCTTGGGATACTGCTCGGCACAGCTGTGTCTTTTATTATGGTCGCTGTGTCCAAGGGAGGCAGAAAATTCATGGCCCAAAAACCGGGATTCCGGGATTACCTTCGCTTTTGGGGCAAAGCGGTTTCTATACCCTTGTTTTTGTTGTTTTTTACCGTGACGGGCAATTTGATTAAATCGTTGTTTTTTCTATTCCCATTGATTATATACCTTTCGGTAGATTCTATTCTCGTCTCTTTTAGAAAGGCAATGTCAACCGATAAAACGTCGTACCAGAAATATAATGCCCTGCAAAAAGAGATTGGCTGGGGGCTTCTGTTTATGTCCATTTTGCTTCCTTTCATTGGATTGCCCTACTGGTTGCTGCTGCAAAGACGTCTCAAAAAGCTGCGCAGCGACCCACGCGTTTGTCCTGCATGCAATATTCATATGGAAAAAAAGAACGAAATCGATGACAATGTGTTCCTCGATGACGGCCAAAAGACAGAAGAAAAAATTGGCTCCATTGATTACGATGTATGGATTTGTCCTTCTTGCAAGCATGTAGAAGTGGAACCATACGATCCCAAGTTTACGGAATACCAGAAATGTCCTTCGTGCAACTATAAAACCTACTATCAGTCAGTAAACAGAACGATCGCATCTGCTACATGCTCATCTTCTGGTGAGGGAGAGAGAACGTATATATGCACGCATTGCAAACACACAGAAAAAGAGCGCTATACGATTCCCGAAATGGACTGTTCTTCCTCTTCGAGTGATGGAGGATCTTCGAGTGGTGGAGGAGGATCTTCGGGAGGAGGTTCTTTTGGCGGTGGCGATTCTGGTGGAGGAGGCTCTGGAGGAAGCTGGTAAAGGAGAGAACCCTGCCTCTTCCTCTTTTCTAAGGCTACCGCCCTTGGCGGTGGATCTGTTGGAGAGAACCCTGCCCCGGTGGGGCAGGGAAAGCTGGCTGCAATTATTTTTCGCAGTAAACTTTTACAGTGCGGGGTGTGTACAGCTGATA
>DYPL01000034.1:0-1158 GCA_020719945.1 Turneriella parva | reverse complement strand
AGCGAGTTTGCGGGCATCTTCCTTGTTGCGGGAAGCGCGGATGTGCGCAGGTACTTCTTTGATATCCCAGATGAGACCTGTGAAAGAAAGCAACTTTAACAGGTAGTAGGTAATGTCAATCTCCCACCAAAAGAATCCCTGGCGTGCAGAGGCTTGGTAGTAGTGGTGGTTGTTGTGCCAGCCTTCGCCAAGAGTGAGCAGAGCCAGCCACAGGCTGTTTTTGGATTCATCAAATGTTTCGTATCGGGGTTTTCCAAATTTGTGCATGATGGAGTTAATGGTAAACGTACCATGGTACAAAAGCACAGTGCTGAGGAAAAATCCGATCAGAAGAGCAGACATTCCTGCCTTAGAGAACATTCCAGGAACAATATCCCAGCCAGTGTGGCCACCGTTAACGACAGAGCCTAGGAAAGCCACAAAGAATCCAAGAGAGATCGGCACAACGAGATGGTATTTGTTTAACCAGGCGAGTTCCGGATATTTTTCAGGTTTCATATCAGGAATTCTTTCCCAGCGCGTTTTTTTGTAATCCGGGCCTACAATCCAGCCAACATGAGAGTACAGAAATCCGTTGAGCTTCATGCTGTGGGGATCTTCCGGTTTGTCAGAATATTTGTGGTGAACTCTGTGATTCGCTGACCACCAGAGAGCACCTTTCTGGGCAGACGTTTGCGCCAGAAAAGCCATGATGAACTGAAAGAATCGGGTAGTCTTGAAAGCCTTGTGGGAAAAGTAACGGTGGTAGAACCCTGTTACAAAGAACATTCTAAGAAAGTACAGTGAAACCATCAGGATCCAGTCGAATGTTGTGGCGCCAGTGAAGATGGCCAACAGTGGAAGCAGGTGAACGGCAACGAAAGCCAGCTCCGAGCTAATTTTTATCTTCCCCCTTTCTTTGCCGGGGAGGGGCATTGCAGTGGTATTTTCCATAATTTATATCCTTATTTGTTAAATTGCCCTTTTAAGGCTTTCAGTAATTCCCGAAAAAGTTCGCTATTTAAGCGGCAAAATCGGTTACTTACTGCCTGTTAGATGGCAGTGTTGCATTTTTGTTGCAAAAAAATTACAGGGAGGGATTGTTTTCTGTATAATCAGGCACAATCGGCAGTTCTATGGTGAATTCAGCTCCATCGGCCCAATTCGCCCCGCTTTTTT
>DYPL01000006.1:21596-71244 GCA_020719945.1 Turneriella parva | reverse complement strand
CTTATGGTGTTGCCGTGGTCCAGCGGCTGTTGGGCTTGCCCGGTGTGGCGATAGTCGTTTCGCTAAAAGCAGTATCAATGTAATTGTACAAACCCTGTGTGGTAAGCGTGGTTGGGGTACTGGTTGCATTTTCCCATGAATTCCAAGCATTGCCATCAGCAAAGGCCTGTTTGCGCTCCATGGAAATCATGTACATAGTGGGATCAGACTTTCCGCAACCGGCTGTTTCGTAGTTCAGATACGTACTACTATTGAGGGTTGCTGTATCGGGTGGTGGTGTCGTGTCGAAATATCCACCGCGCTGTGGATAATTATCTACCCTGCCCGTACCCGCAATGTCGATCAGGTTTCCGCCAGAATCGCGAAGCTGCACCTCAAGGCCAACTTTAAAGGGGAATGAAGGCTCACTATTGATCGTTTTGGTATCCCAGCTTTGCGCGCCGCTAAAGCGATCGGTGTTGTAACTCCACGCGGGAGAACATTTTGTGGCCCATTCATTGTAGGTGATTGTGAACGGGGTACCCCCAGTTTCCCGATATGTCTTGGAAGAACGCCTGTCATACAGAGAAATAAAATTGCTCATTCCGTTATAGGGGTTGTATACGCTCACCTTGTTGCCATGCGTGGAGCTGTTTTCCGGAAGATACAATTCATCCGGGTTTACCACGTAGCCGTTTTTGTTCTCGTTGCGCAAATCTGGTTCTAGCACCAGAAAAAATCCCTTCGCGGGAATAATGGTTCCCTCGGGAAAGCCAAACACCGCTTTTTTCTGAACGGATTCGTAATTGGGAAAACCAGAAACATAGATGCCGGGATCAAAGTAGGTGTCCATAATCGGGAAATAGAATGTCCAAAAAGAAATATCTACCGGATATTCGTTGGGGTTATACAGCTCAATAAATTCATTGCCGTCGTAATCGTAATATTTTCCGTCAATTTTAACGCGGCTGCCAGCCCAGTTTAGCTCGGACATCACAATCTCTTTGTAGTCGGCGCGCTTGCCGGGCAATACCTTTGCCTCGGAATAAATGCTGTTGAACTTATTCAAAAACTTGTCGGCCAGTTCACGGCTGTGGATCACTATAAGGTTTTCGTCGTTATTCTCGTTGGCATTGGGAGACCAGTTAAACGATCCCATAAGGACTTTTGCATCGGGCGTGCCCACATCTACTAAAATCACTTTGGAGTGGAGCCTTCCGCCCCCGGCCTGCCAGTCGCCGGGAAAGCTCGTGTTCTCGTTGCCGTCTCTGCGAAAATCCATGGGATATTTACAACCGGTCTGGAGAGGATCTCCCAGGTTTGTGTTTGTGCCTCCGCCTTCTGAAAAGGTGGTCATGTACAGCTCATCGTCTGCACAATGCGAAGCGAAACGGTACACCTCAATATACTGAGCGTGCGTAAGTTGGGAGCGGTCCATAATTCCACGCACCCCATAGGGAGTGCCATTCTCGTCGATAGAGTTTTCCTCTACCGTGTATGTTTGGCCAACAGGAATTTTAGTACCGCCAAATTCCTTTCCATATTTTTTAACAAACTCGCGGTTTTTGGCCAGAATGGTGCGGCCAAGATTGTCGTGCGTAAAGGCAAAAATCATGAACTGAACATTCGTCTTTGCCTCTGCCACGGCCTGCTGGAAACGGCTCATGGCTTCCTCTTGCGGAGAAAAATAGTTCTCCACTTTTACACCGCCAATTTCAAAAATATTTTTATAGTCAGTGCGCGTTTTGGCATGGCCAAAGCGACCCTTCATCATTTGCTCGTGCTCGCGCTCAAAATCTGCCGCAAGCTCCTTGTTGCGGATAATAAGCCAAGCATTATTGTTCTGGTCCATCTCGGAATTGGTGATATTCCCCGTACCTGTAAACACGTACAATCCATCTACCACCATCCATTTATTGTGCATAATGGACTGGGAATTTCCCACGCTCATTTTGGCATTGGAATGAGTTTTCATGAGCTCCTCGTATTCCATATAGCCCTCGTCAAAGGTGGAATAGTGAGCGTAATCTCCGGCAAAGCGAACATCCAGACCGCGCTTTACGGCACGCAAAATGGCATCTTTTATTTCGTCGCGCGAAAAGCCGTAAAAGGCAAAATAGACAGTCTTTTGCGCATTGTCGACAATGCGAGCCACCTTGTTGTCAATGTCGGGGTTTTCGTCTGTCTGGTTATTTACGCCGGGATCGTTAAAATACACGTCTATAAGGGGCTCGTCGTCAGGATTATAATCCGTGGGTACTTTGGTGGTGCACGAACCCAGTGCCAGAACGAGAAGCAGATAAAATGCGGGTGTTAAGATTTTCATTGCAGTGTCACTCCGTTCGTATCGTTTTGTATGGCCGTAATAAATTCCGCCATGTCGGCAAAAAATTCCTCGCCACTTTCGGTACCGGTTTTTTCTACCATAATCACCACGCTGTCGCTAATGTTGTAATAATCTGCATAGACGCGGTTAAAGTAGAGATCGTTGCCTTCGTCGTTTTTATAGCGGCGACGCAAATCGTCCGAGGCAATAATAGCCATGGGATTATCCCGGCTTTCGTCTATCAAAAACAGGTTAAAGCCAAGTCCCTCATTGGACGCACCGTTATATTTTTTTAATGACACAGGATCCAATGCGTTATCCGCCACAATCAAGTCGTGCAGCGATGTATCGAGAGTTTGCGCCAAAGTAGTTTTCGCGCCATCAGAAAAGTAGTAGGATGTAGAATCGATGGTTCCCTCGGTAAGATTAGAATCCCGCCCAATCACCCCACTAATGGTAAACTTTGCGCCAAATAAATCGTTGGCCCGCATTTTATAGCGAAACGTATCTAAAATATGCGAGCGGTTCTTTGTATTATTCGTCGCGTTTATGATCATATCCTGCGTAAGGCTTTGGGCAGCAAAGCGAATGCTCTTTTTGCTGTTCATGAGGTTGGTAATGATGGGGTTAATGGGCCGCTCCTGCGCACCAAAATAAATATAGAAACGGTAGGGCCCCAGCGTAAACACGGTGTTTGGATCAGAAACCTTTTTGTTATACTGCATGTCGCCAAAAGAGGCAAGCCCCTCATCGGAAAACAATCCACCCAGGGTAAGCTGCACGCCTTCGCGCTGAAAGTCCGAGCAGATATTGCGCGACTTAAATTTCATGGATAGGGAATACACGCTGGCACCGGTGTACACATTCGTGTCTGCTCCGTGCGTAGAGTTAAAGCAGTGAAAAGAATCGGCCACAACGAAATTGCTCTCTACTTTGCCATCGTCGTTGGTTGCGTCGTACTGCGGAGAAATCACGCGCTTGTTGGTAAACACGGTGATACTGGCATTTTCCAGAGAAGACTTACTGGTCGCAGAAGTTCCATCCGCTGCCGTTTTATCCATCGCAGCGTACACATTCACTCCACGGTTTTTGGCCGCCACAATAGCGTTTGTTACATCGGTGTCTGTTAAAGAAGAAAACACGACAATGAGCTCTTTATCAGCCGCGCCAATCACATCTAACAGAGCGGTTTTGGCGTTGGCCGCAGGAGAGGTTGGGCCACCGCGATACCACTCAAAAGATTCCAGGCTTTGCTCTGGATCCTTGGGATCTGTGCTGCACGGGCCAAAGGAAAATGTGGCCAGGGCGAGCATCGCGGGGAGGATTACAGCTTTTCCGATTTTATGCATCATGACATCCTATTTATATTGCGGTGTGTTGGCCGTGCCGGGAGAAGCAAACGTGCGGTTGGCGTAGTTGCTGTTCACGTTGATCCCCGTTTCTCCAATATCCAAATTAACTGTTCCCGTGGTTCCGCACTGCGTACCCATCAGTCGAACGGTGCCATCGGGGGAGGCCTCATTGCACGGAGAAAACGAATGCCAAGACGTAACGGAGGTTCCCTCTTCGTCAAAGTTGTCGTCGGTTCTCTCCATGGAGCGCACGGTATAGCCATCCATGCTGCCTGCCAGGGGTTTGCCCTCGGCATTGTTAAAGGCGTTTTCAATCAGAAAGTGCTCGGCGGTAAAGGTCTCAATCGTCCAGTTTTCTTCCGGGAGCATGAGGTCGCTCATCACAATGGGATCATAGCCATTGGTGCTGTTTGCCCGGAATGCTCCGTTTTCTTTGGCAATGAGCACGCGCAGTTCCGCAGGCTGAATAATATTGCTCTTGCCAGACGGTGCCTCGGGAACCACAAAAGTTCGCACGACATCTCCATCCATCACAAATTCCCAGCCCGTTAAATCGACCGGCTTGTTGCAGTCGCGGTTGTTGACTTCAATAAAATCGTCGTCGGGATCGTATGTTCCACCGTTGGTCATGGAGCCGGCCCAGTTGACTTCCGTAACGACAAGGCAGCCGCGCTTGCGGTCTTTATCTATCGCTGTCTCCTCTGGCTGCGTAACTTCTGTAACACAGGAGAGCAGCCCCAGAGAAAGCAGCAATAGAAGCGTTGTGGTGCGCATGGCTGTCATGTTGGTTCCTTAAAAATGGAGTTCTGTTCCAAACGCCATCCCGTAAAAGAAGGCATCGGAAGCACCACCCTTGGGCACGCCATTGGTGGCGGCGGCGTCTTCAATGGGCTTTTCAAAGAAGTCGCCCGGCATAAACACGGCACCGGTAATGGAGTAGCTGAGCAGCTTGTTGGGCTCAAAAATATATCCCAGATTGATCTCGTGGCCCAGGATTTTACCCATGCGTTTTTGCGCCTCGAGCTCTGCCTTGGACATATAGGGATTTTCGCTGGCTACATGGTCTATGTATGTTCCACTGCTCCCGTAGGTAAAATCTCCGTACTCCGCGAGATAAGCCGTTCCGGTATCCATGCTGAACCAGTAGTCCAGGCGCACCGTATGCTTTTTGGCAATCTCGGAACCGGCACCGGCATGGGCCATGAACGTGCCGCTCTTGCGATTGGCAGAAAAAGGAGAATTGTCTATGCCGTCGTCGTCTACATAAGAAGACGGGTGAACGCCCCAGTAGCGGCGAAACAGAAGCCCGCCAATCTCGTCGCCCTTAAAGGAGACAAATCCATGGCTGATGAGATTTCCCTTTTGATCGTATTCCGGGCCAGTCGCATAAAATGTGTCGATTTCTACAAACGGAACCAGGCCCATCATTTCGGCAAGGGTTGCCTGTGCACCCATTCCACCGCCAAAACCAAGATTGCTCACGGTGGGCTCGCCATCGCGCTTAAGATCTGTTCCGGCAGAAACGGCTGCATCGGCATATACCATGAGGGATTTTGTGAGAGGAAGTGTAGACATAGAGAAGGAAGCGCGACCACCACCCATTGCAGACCAGTCGTTGTCGGAGAAGTTTCCGATTTGGCCGTTTTCGGATCGGTCTGCACCGCCACCGTTACCGCGCACATTGGCAAAAAAGCCGTACAGGCGGGGATCCAGTTCCATGCCAGATGGCATTCCCACGAGCTCTTTAAGGGATACGACGAGACCCGTGCGGTAGGTGGATACATCGCCATTGAGGCCACCCATCTGTTCGCCGTCGTCGCGGGTAAAATACTGGAATTCGTCGTTCCAGACTTCTCCATCGTCGCTGCCGTAGTTGTTGGCACCGGAGTATACATCTAACACGAGAAAGCGAGCCTCGAGAAACTTGTTCCATTTTGCGTCTATGACAACGGCATCGAGAACGTCTTTGAGCATGTAGTCGTTGGAAATACCACCAATAGAAAAATACTGCCGCCCAATCGTGAGAGTAGAATTGACGACAGACCCAGCCAGATAATTCCAAAACACGTTGGCGCGGCCAATGCGCGTTCCGGGGTTGGCATAGCCCTGCAACTGGTCGTGGCCCCAAACGCCGTCAAAGCCCCATGATAGCTCCAGTCCTATGCGCTCTTCTGGAAAGGTGACTTCTGCGTCTATTTTGGCACGCGTGAGAGCAAGCGCCATCTGGTCGTCCGTATAGGCAATTTCTGTATCGGATTCTGTGTTAAGAGTGCGGAGGTCCGTGTTGTTCCACCAGTGGAATTCCTGGAGCATGTTGTAAGACCAGTCGAATTCAAAGGGAGATTTTTCGGATTTAACAGAAAAGCGCTGATCAAAATCGTACAGGGTTGTCTGTTCTTCTTTGACAGAGTCGTAAAGATTTTCGGGAGTCTCGTCGCTTTTCTTTTTGACGGCTACTTTCTTGTCGCCCTCTACTTTGGAGCGCAGAGAATCGATATCTTTTTGCATGGCAGCTTCGCGCTGGCTGTACACTTTTTTTATGAGCTCAACTTCTTTTTTGAGCTCCTGCAAAGACTGGGCATCGCGGTCGGCAGTTACCACGACATCTTCTTCTGTGCCGAGGCTTTGCTGCGCAAACAGCGGAATGGTGAGAATTAGAGAAAACCAAATTTTTTTCATGCATTGCTCCTTTGTAGTAACATCGCAAAACCTTAGCGCTGCGAAAACATACGTTTTCCTCGCGTTTTGCGGGTACATTTGCCACGGATGGCACGGTGCCGCGAAGGGCCATCCATGTACCGAGAATTACACTGTGGACAATATGAAACAGTCAAAATTCCCGTAAAGTATTATTCCGTTGATTGACGAAATATAAAATTGTTTTCCTAAAAGGGGACGCGGTCAGCCAAATCTACGCGTGCAGATATATTTTTTGGGCAAAGCGTTGATGGTAGTTTTACCCATCGGGAAACGGCGTGTAAAACCCGGAGACATACCAGGCAGCGGCGAAAAGTCCTATTTTTAATTTGCTTGTCTGCATGTACACACTTGCAGAAGAAACTATTCATGCAGTTTTCCGATCTAAATGAATTTGAATCTATGAGCCAGCGACAAAAAGAAATCACCGTTGAATCTATCAAATTGATTTCAGACAAGGGAATCGACTCTCTCACCATAAAAAATATTTCGCAGGCAATGGGCCTCACAGAAATGGCACTGTATCGCCATTTTAAATCCAAGGCAGATATTATTCAAACCATTCTCACTATCTTCCAAGCCAAAATGCACGGCATTGTAGAAACGCTCATTGCCAAAAATCTTCCTCCCGTTGCAACTCTCACCGAGTTTACACAAACCTATTTTAGCACTTTTAACGAATGCCCGTGGCTCACTTCCCTGCTGTTTGCACATGAGATTTTTTTGCTCGGAGATAGAGAAATCCTTTTAACTCAGATTATAGAGCAAATGCTCAATAGAATTGGCGATGTAGTTTCCAGCGGACAAAAACAGCAGGTCATCCGATCCGGCATTCCAGTAGAATCCCTCTCTCTGGTCTTTTTAGGAACGCTGCGAACGACCATTTTGCGTTGGCACTTGAGCCGACATCAGCGCAACCTCATTGAAGACGGAGATGCCGCTCTTGCCGGTCTGATGGAACTAATACGGGCATGAACAGAAGTTTCTTTTTCTGGCCGCTGCTCTCCTTTACAGTCGCCATTCTTTCAGCATTGTACTACCGGTGCGCTTTTGTTTGTGGCCTTCCATTAAATGCAGAATACGTGCGCCATGCGCATTCGCACCTCATGTTTTTTGGATTCGCCGTACCGCTTGCGTTTTCGTGGTGGGCCAGCCGCAGTGAAGTCACTATTTCGCGATCTCTGTTTGCCATGCAACTGTTTGCATTTTTAAGTTTTGTCGCTTTTTTATATCACGGTTATGACCTCACCCAAATTGGTTCTGCCAGCCTGCCACTTGCGGCTGTAGTCTCCTCTGGCAATGTAATCGCGTGGTATTTTGCCATGTATTTTATCAGCAAAAAAAGATCCAATTGTCTATTGCGAAATTATGCTGGCGGACTATTATGGATCGGGACTATTGCCGTCTGGCTTTTGCCGCTTTCGGTTATTTTAAATACAGACATTTTTCCAGGCAAACAATTTTACGCACACTTATTCCTTACCGCCCTGGAGGAAGGGTTTCTATTTTTGAGCGTGCTTGCCATTCTCATTACGCGATTTAATTTGTCGGTCAGCAAAGCAGAAATAATTTTACTCGGAAGCAGTTCACTGTTTCTGACTGCCTTTGCGTGGAACCGCAACACTCTCTCCGAGCCAATACTTTTTGTGTCGGTTTTGGGCATTGTGATCCATTCGTCTTTGCAGCTTGCGGTGGCTGTGCGCGCAGTTCGCTCCTCTGTAACTCCCTATAACTTTGCCTGGCTGCTCCCGGTGATTTTTCTATTTGTAAAAGCAACGGCAGAACTGCTTGCCGCTATCTTCCCGGCTGTGTGGTCTTTGTCTGCAGGAGGTGCGCGCTTTCTTTACCTGCACGCTTTTTTTCTGGGGATCTTCTTGCCGATTTTTTTTGCAGAATTAAAAAACTTTTCGCGCAAAAAGAATATCTACATGGTCGTTGCGGGTGCATTTCTCGTGCTGCTCTCGTTTGTTCCGCTCTCCCCGTTTTATACTTTTTTAGGACCGTTACCATTGCTTCCCTCCGCGTTTGTTTTTGCACTGGCAGGCGCATTGCTTATTTGGGAAAGCTACAGAAGTTCTATGAAAGAAAGATAAGGCTTTGACAGGCTAACCTGCACTGGAATTATCAACAATGAAAATTTCTGCCATTGGGGCTGTGCTGGCCATGTTCAACGTTGCTCTTTCTGCTGCCGGAACGCATGCCTTTGGACTCAATCCAATCGAAAAAAGCTGGTTTGATCTCGCCAGCCACTACATTTACATCCACGCACTTGCAGTCATCGCAGCCGGATTTTTCGCTCAGCATTTTTCGTCGCGACTTATCCAGATGGGCGCGCTGTTTCTTTTGGCAGGAATTTTTCTGTTTTCGGGTTCGCTCTATGTTCTCGCTATTTTCAAATTTCGCTTGTTCCCTATGAGCACACCGCTTGGTGGCATGGCGTTTATGATTGGGTGGGCACTGCTCGCTATTGGATTCTGGAGAGCGGGAAATAATAAAACTATCGGCTGACAAATAGATCTGTAGTCGCTTTGGCGCATCGCTCAACCCGACGAATGAGCTCAATAGAGTCAGGAGCCACTCCGGCAAAGAATACTTTATTCAAGGAGAAATGCCAAACCTCGCGCGCGAAGCGCGCGAAATTTTTCTTTTGAATCAGCCTTTTTGCTATTATTAATTATTCATCTTTAACTTATATTGAATTTTGAGCATAAGCGGAATGACGATAAGAATAACAAATGTCGCGAAGAATAATCCGTAAGCCAAAACGAGTGACATATGAGATAAAAACGGGTCACTTCCACCTATTCCATAACCTGTTGGGAGAACGCCCAGAACAGTCGTGATTACCGTCATCAATACAGGGCGCAGGCGCGATACAGACCCCTCAATAATTGCCGTGCTGTCTACTTTTCCGCTTTCGTTGTACAAAGAGACAGAATCGACAAGTATAATCGACGTATTCACCACGACTCCGAGCAGGCCCACAATCGCTATGCCAACCATCATGGAACCGGGAATATTGTGCGTCACAAGGACTCCGACAATTCCTATCACCAGGTACGGGAGCGACAGCATAATTACAATCGGCCGACTGTATGAATTAAAGATCAATGCAATGGTCAGATAAATTCCAATCACTGCGAGCAGCCCAGCCAGGCCAAGGCCAGAAAAAATAATCTGGGTTTCTACCGGCTGTCCCGAAAAATCAACGCGCAGAGTTTCGTCACCGGGATACTTGGCCTTGACATTGTTCATAATATCGACGGGGGAAACAAGCGATGTATCGAGGTTTGCAAATATCGTATTGGAACGGGTTCCGTCAATCGTGTTCACGGAGCTATCCGCTTTCCGTTCTTCAAAATTTACAAACTGACTTAATTGAATGCTGTTCCCAAAATTATTCAAAATGGGAATACCGCCTTTATCCTGCGCCAGAATTTTCTCTTTGTACGATAGATTTTTCGTAAGTTTTTTCTCCTGCAGTTTTACTCGAAATTCAAGTCTGTCTTTGCCATTGCTGATATCGCTAACAAGCTTTCCATCTATGGAAATTTTCATGGCCGATAATACGTCTTCTACGGACAGGCCAGATAAGTTGAGAAGGCGATGGTTCAGCTTCACAACAATTTCATCCGGTGCGTTTTTTAAATCCGATTCCGTTTCGAGAACTCCCGGCAAACCGGAAATATACGAACGAGTATCTTCTAAAGCTGCGAGCCGCTTTTCCTCATCGTCAGAAATAATTCTTACTTCCAGATCTCTTCCCATGGGAGGACCGAGTCGATTCAGGTTTATGGAAAAGTCTAATCCTGTCGTTTGTTTAAGCGGAGACAATTCTTTTCTCAGATGAGCAATAATTTCATTCGCGGTTCTCTCGCGATTCTGGTAGCCCGATAAATACACAAACAGGGTTACAAGATTATTCTGATTCCCTCTGCCCGTATAACTCAAAGGACTATGGGTTCCCACCCGGGAACTATACCCAAGCAGCTCCTCAGTCGGCAGATTGTTCAGAAGCGCCTCTACGTTCGTTAATGCGTTTGTAGTCTGGCTGGACGTATAACCTTTGGGAAACGTAAGCTTAATATAAAAACTCTCTGCTGCGTCTTGGGGAAATGGATCTTTCTTGACCTTAAAGGCCATAAGGGCCATGGAAACAAAAACAAGCAGTGTAAACAATCCTAAAACTAAATAAGTATGTTTAAGCGAAAACAAAAGTGTATTGCGATACCATTTTTCGAGTGTAATAATCCATTTGCTCTCGCGCAGTTTTGTCTCTCCACCGGTAATCAAGTACACCGGCATCACGACAACCGTAATAAAGAAGGCAAAGCCAAGACCAATAATCACCATGAGAGGAATGGTCTTGATAAAAGCTCCTGGATAACCCTCGACAATAAATAGAGGGGCAAAGGCGATCACAGTAGTCACAGTAGAGGCCAGTATAGGAGCCCACATGCGCGTAGTTGCTTTAACGGCAGCATTGACAGGATCAAGCCCCTTGTGGCGGTTCATGCTGAATTCCTCCGCAACGACCACCGCTCCATCTACCAGCATCCCAATGATAATAATGAATCCACCGAGAGAAATTAAATTTAGAGAGATGTCTGCGAACTTTAAAAATACCAGAAGAGCCAGCAGGGTAACGGGGATAGCAAGTGAAGTAAGGACAGCACTCTGAAGATTTAAAAACACAAATAAAACCAGAAAGACAAGAATAAATCCCATAATGGAATTACTGATCAATAAATTAATGCGGTCGCGTGTTAATGTAGATTGATCAAACAAAACTTTGCTGTGAATAGATTCGGGAAGCTGCTCAGAGTTAATAACCTTAAACACCTCCTGGACAGTCTGCAGTAAATCACCCGATCCTGTTTTCTGGATTACCATCACAGCACCTTGTTTACCATTATTGCGAACGATCAATTTTACATCTTCCGGTACGCGCTGCACGGTTGCAATATCGCGCAGTTTTAACAGATAGCCCATATCATTGGAGCGAAGCTCTGTATCGAGAATTTCTTCCGCTCGTTGTACTTTTTCTGACATGACAATTTTCTTTTCGCCGTTAACGGTTACAAGCAGCCCGCCAGAACCGTCCAGATTGCGGCCCGCTACGCGACGTGCAATATCGCGAATGTCAAGACCATACCGAAGGGCCTTCGTGGAATCTATGAGAATATGAAGCTCTTCATCCGGAACACCAACAAGAATAACATCCTTAACGCCACGCACATTCTTAACCTTGTCAGAAAGGCTGTCGAGATATGGCTTCAAAACAGAATATTCGCCCTCGTAGGCAATCTCAAGAACGGGCGCATCGCTGGTTTTAATTTCGGTGAGAACAGGCCGACCTTTAATTCCGGCAGGCAGGTCGTCAACCTGAGCGAGCGCATTTTCGAGATCATTGTATAAAATCTCCCTTTGTGCGGGATTCAATTCCTCAAAGCCCTGAACTTCAATGCGTGAAACACTGTCCTCAGAATAAGAGAGAATCTCCTTGATGCCCTCTACCGCAGCAATCTCGTCTTCAATCACCTCTGTCACATTAGAAGCCACGTCCGAAGGAGAAGCACCCGGATACCGGGTCTGTATCACGTATTTGTTGAGAGAAATTTCCGGAAACCCTTCTTTTCTTGCATTCATCGCAGACAAAATCCCCACTGCAAGTAAAACGAGTAAACTTACATCGAGAAACATTCTGTTTTTAGCTAACCAGTTAATTAAACGTTCCATACTGAGAGTATACTGCAATCCCGCAAGAGCGGCCAAAAAATATATGTATATGCAAGCACACTTTTATGGTTGCTGTGCGGAATCAGGAGGAAACTTTGCATTGTTGCCGGCAGAGGTTATCTGGTAGCCAGAGATGGCTACAGATCTACTGTTTTTTTTGGGGAGAATAGTTTTATCGTAATAGTTTGGGCCATTCCACCTGTCCTGAAACAAACTGGACATACTTGCTTAATTTGCCTTGAGCAAAGTTTAGCCTGAACCTGAAAAATCCAAGGCTCGGAGAGTGCCTGCTTCAACGTCGCTATTGGTTACTTCAATTGAATGGGAAAAGTTTTCCGTGATGTGATAGCAAGACAAATGATATCATTGAAGCGTTCATACCTTCTTCCCCCCGGGTAATTGGTCTGCGTTAAGCATTATCCCGAGGGCCAAAGAGCACACTGCCCAAGCGAACCTCGGTGGCACCCTCCTCGATGGCAAGGGGATAATCATCGGACATGCCCATGGAAAGGCGAGGCAATGCCAAGCCGGTACGCAGGCGCAAAAACTCCAGAAGCTCCCGCGTGGCGGAAAAGGATCGACGCAAATCGTTCACATACAGGGGATTGTCTATATCGTACCCATCCCTAGGAGTGGCACCCATCGTCATGAGACCCTGCCATTGAAGATACTTATACCGACCTAACTTTTCTGCAACGCCAAGAATGGAATCGCGATCTTCTGCGGGAAAGCCGGATTTTTGCGGCTCCCCGCTGGAATTAATTTGAAGAAGAATTTCCATGGGAGGATAGTTCTCTCGATAATATTTTTCTTCGAGGGCGTCCGCAAGCTCCATAGAATCTAACCCATCAAAAGAATGGATTCTGCCAGCAATATATTTGATTTTATTTAACTGGAGAGGGGCAATAAAATGCAGCTTAAAATTTTTCGACAGATCCGGTTGTGCCGTAAGCTTATCGCGCAGTTCCTGGCCCCGGTTTTCGCCAATATGCTCTATGCCCAGTTTTCGCAAAACAGCAAAGACTTCCGGGAGATGCTGCTTGGTAACCGCTACCAGACGCACATGAGGCGGCAGGTGCGTACGCACCATTGCAAGGTTTTCGCGAATGAGCTGCTCAGAGTACATTACTCTCTCCGAGCGTATTTTTCAAGATCAGCAAGCGATACAATGCTGATATACTTTCTTTTGAGGATCCATTCTCCTTTGCTGTTTTTCTGAAAGACAAATGTTTCTGGAAAACCCGTTACATTAAAGCGTTCCAGACTTTCGGCATCGGAAAGATAGATTTTATACTCCAGCCTATGCAGCTTTGCAAACGTTTCAATTTCGGGACTAATTTCTTCCGTGGTTAAAAAATCACTTGATGTCGCAAGCATGGCGGCCATTCCCAGAAACTCCACATTAGGATAAAGTTCCTGCGCAATTTTATGAAACTCAATGATATCGGGAAGTTCTTGTACACAGAGCTTGCAATCCGGGGCAAAAAAATTGAGATAGAGAGTGTCTTTTTCTGCCAGATTTAATTTGGACAGATTAAAGACATCGCCATTAGATAAGGGGGGAAAATTTGTATTGCGTTGAATGAATGGTACCTGCGGTTTTCCCTGGCAGGAAACCAGCAGGGCAAAAAGCAGAACAAAAACTAAAACTCGCAATTTAATCATAAGGGGAATGCCGCAAAGCATTCCGGGAAAGTAAATCACAAAAATTTCTCCGGGTTGCATAAACTATCTTTCGTATTTCTCTTGACAGCTTTCTGCGGACGACAAATGGGTTTTCCATGATTAACAAATTCAGTCTGGTATTTCTATTAACCTTGGCGCTTTCTGCATATCCCGGAATGACTCCAGAAACCGAGATAAAACAAGAGAGCGAAATCTATACTGACATAGAAACAGACAAAGGAAAAATCACGATTAAACTCTATGGCGAAAACGCGCCGGCTACTGTGGCCAATTTTATCAATCTTACTCAAAAAAAACATTACGACGGAAATCTGTTCCATCGCGTAATTGAGGATTTTGTGGCGCAGACAGGCGACCCCACCGGAACCGGCACGGGGAATCCCGGTTATCTCTTTAATGACGAGATCAACGCAGACTCGCTTGGCCTGCACGAACTGCGCGTAAAAGAGTCGCCTGGTTACCAACCCTATATTGAAAAACTTGCCTCTGCGATTACAGCCAGAAAACTAAAAATAGAAAGTGAAGAAGACTGGACCGCGCGCAAGGCCGAAATAGACGCAGCATACCCGGCCATCTATAATCGTCTGCTGGAACTCACGGTAAAGGATCTGCTGACAGCCTATGGCTACCGCTATTCAAAGGATATTGTATCCGCTAAAATGACGCGTGGGAAAGTGGCCATGGCGAACTCCGGGCCAGACAGCAATGGATCTCAGTTTTTTATCGCTCAGCGGGACTTGCTGCACCTCAATGGGTTGCACACCGTTTTTGGAGAAGTAACAGAGGGAATGGAAGTAGTGGACGCCATAATCGCGGCTGGCAACGGCAAGAGCAAAATACTTACTGTTACGGTAAGGCAACAGTAAGCGTTGGAACCTAAATAAAAAAAGCCCGCCGAAGCGGGCCCGGGTTATTCTGCAGGCTGGTTTTCCTGCATCAGCTTTTTCAGATCTTCGGGTAACATGTCTGGTTCGGGTGCCCAAATCCAAGGTTGCATAGCCGCTGTTTTATAAGCAGGCTGGATGCTGTTGTCATATTTCCCAAAGGGATGAACATAGTTGGAGGTAGGGCTCACGATAGATAGCTCTGACGACTTAAAGTTGCTTGGACCCTTGTCCTCGTTCATGGAAGAGAAAAAGTCGATATCTGCCTGAGCAATTCCATAGAAGGAAGTGTCTGCTTTAGCAGGGTGACATGCCAAACAAAACTGCCCAACTTTGGCTCCACCGGTAGAATCTACGCGGAGATACTTCCAGTTAGGATTAGATGGGTGTGGATCGTGGCAGCTTACGCACTGGAGCATTCCGTCGCGCAAAAGCTGATCCGGCACTTTTGCAATCTTTGGATTGGGTACAATGTTCACCGGGTGTGTCATGTGCAGATGGATTGGTTTTACGTCTCCCCCGCCAAACTGGTGAATATTGTGGCAACCAAGACAAAGAGCCGATGTGTGATCAATTTTGGTTCCCGTTCTCGGGTTAATGAGCACGTCGTTTCTTACTTTAAACAGCTTTTCTGCTTTTGCATAGTGGGGATCGTGGCAGCCGAGACAATCGAGATCCTGGTGGGGACCTGTGGCATACCCTACTCCGCCAATCAATGCGGCTACAGAAGCCGCGAGTACATACAGTTTCACGTTCATAAAAATCTCCGGTAGAATTGCCGCTCTGAACGGCTTTATATCTATAGAAGGAGAAATTGCCACTGGCCGTATTTTTGCGGCTTAAACCGCAAAGAATGACAAGGCCTAAATGGCAAATCCTGCTTTTACGACAAACTTATTTTTTCATGATGTGCTTGGCAACATCGATGCGCTCAGCAGCTGTCCACTTAGCGGATCCGTTTGCTACCTGTGGCTTCATGAGGGTCTCGAACTGACCAGCGAAGCGACCTGTTGCTAATTTGGGTGCGCCTTTGCCAGCTAAGAAAGAGATAAGAGCAGCTTCATTCCCTTTATAGGCTGCAGAGATTGCTTTGAGAGATGGTCCCGCTGTGTCTACAGCTGGCTGGTGGCAGGCTGTGCAACCACCCTGAGCGAATTTTGCTGCACCGTCTGCATAAACGGAAGCGGAAAGGGCGAGGCCCAGAGTTAAACTCATTACTGTTTTGGCTAATTTCATTGTTTTCTCCTAAAGTATTTTGAAAGTCTGCGCATTGCGCCATTCAATATGGCATTGGCAAACATCTTGTCTACATTTTTTTTACATTTACTTTACATTCTGAAAAGATATTCGTATTTTCCCGGAAGACTTTTCTGAGGTTACCTAAAAAAAAGCTGTACGATTGCCGATATTTTTGTAATATTACCCTGTAGGGTACGTCTCTTAGAGTATACATATGAAAAAACTAATCGCAAGCACCATTTTATCTCTCGGCTTAACGACCCAAGCGTGGAGCCAGGATTTCCTTGGCGATATTATGCAGGGCTCTATGGCTACGATCGATCACGCGCGCCAGCTCATCTATTATTCATTTTTTTACAGCGAAAAGCCCGGTTCAGGGCAAACAGAACATCCTTCGGAGAAGGCTGTTGACCAGTTTCTGGCCGGACAGGGAATGGAGCTCCCCCGCACAGACAGACCCATTCTCAAAAAAGAATTTGCCAAGTTAATCATGGAACGTTATGATTTTAAAACGAGCTGGCTCACTAATATTACCCGCCAGCCCGTGTATTATTTTGAAGATGCCCGCAAACTTGGCCTTTTCACTCCTTCTTCCCGCGCCGACGAAACCTTGTCACCCTCGGACCTCATCCAGGTTTACAAAAAAGCCAACAGCATGGCAGTTAAGTAAACATATCGATACTGGGGCCAACAGGCAAAGTCGTTACAAAGCGAATAGAATGAATTCCGGGAAACATGGCTGCCACGGCCTGTACTCTATCCCGGTTATCCTCTGAATCGACCACTCCCGGCAAAGAAAGCAGCAGCGTATAGTCCATCTGGCTTTCCCGAAAAAATCCCTCCAGTTTGCCAATGCCCAAAACAGGCAGCGAGAAGGAATATCCCCCACTCACGCGGTTGAACTGTGCGTCTTTTTCCTGCTCCAGAATAATCTGAAAGATCTGATGAAACCCACTCTCTGCAAAAATGGAATACCCGGGATCCGGGACAACTGTTGTCTCACCTGTAGCTGCTTTTTCTGCCGGCCCCTGCTCCGATACGATGGCGAGCTTGTTAAAGAACGTTTTCTTGATCTGGTACAGGTTGCCCGGCACAAGCGGCTTTTCAGAAAGAACATTGAGTTCCTGTCCGTTAATTCGTACAAAATGCCAGATTCCGGAGGGTGTTGGATTCCCCACAGAAATCACTTTCATGGAAAATATGGATGGCAGTCTTTTAAAAAAAAGATAATTGCGGGGAAGTTCAATGAATCGGGTAAATCCGTGTGGCTGAAACATAGCGTTCAAGGTAATACGAGCTGCGAAGCGAAGATACGGTCACGCCTCTTTTAGATGATGCATGGGCAAACTCTTCGGAACCGAGATACACGCCCACATGTGTAATAGAACTCTTATTTTTATCGGCAGAGAAAAAGATAAAATCGCCGGGCCGCAAATCAGAGCGACGTGTAATTTCACTGCCCGTTTTTGCCAGCTGGCGAGCCGAACGAGGCAATGCCAGATCTGGAAATTGTGACGAAGCTGCGAGTACGACAAACCCGGAACAATCTACTCCCATTTTAGTAACGCCACCCCATCTATAGGGAGCGCCAAGCCATTCTTCTACAAACGCATGAAGTTTTTTTTCGTCCCATGCCTTTGCATCGCCGGATGGCGAGGGGGCAGGAAAAGATTCCTGCTGAGGCTGCAATGTAAGAAGTTCTTCTTCCAGTTTGCGCAGATCCTGGAGAGTGATTCTTTTGCGCAGTTCGGGGAGGCTGGCCTGCAGTTTTCCCGTTGCTTCCTCCTGGGACAATCCTTTTTTCCGCAAACCTTCGTACAAGCGCAAAAGCGTGTCCATCTGGATTTGCCTTAAATTGGCGTTTAGTGCCGAGGTCACGGCAGAGTCTGCTTCATCCTCTCCAAGGCTTTGAGCAAGGCCCTCTCTTTGTTTGCCAAGGTGCACATAGGTTTCTTTGCCCATGGACCTGTCCTGTATCAACTTGGTCATAAACGCAATTGTGGCACCGGTAAGACCATTACCGGATCCGTAGTGACCTAACTGAAAAGCAAGTCTCATGCGCCAGGGATCAAATTCCAGTTCACAGGCAACAGGCACAACCTCCACAATGGTAGATTGATACTCTGGTGTGTTTTGCATCTGGTTTGCAACGGGAAGCATGGCGTTGTAATAGGCTGCCATTCTCTCGGTACCGCACTGCTTTTGCAGTTCGTTTTGTAAAAATTTGGGGGCAGTTTCGGTTTCTGCTGCGCTCAACGCCGAAACCATAACAATGGCAGTGAGTAGTATTTTTTTCATTCTTTGTATTCTCCGTTTTTATGTGTGTCCCCACCAGGAGTCGAACCTGGGTCTTCGCCTTAGGAGGGCACTGCTCTATCCATCTGAGCTATGGGAACGACAGCTCAAAGAGCAAATTCATGAAACAATTTGTCAAGCACAACCTCCCGACTATATCGGCTCAGTGTGAAAAAGCTTGACTGTTTGTTTCCTTTCTGATTAATGGCTATGTCGTCGCTCCTCAGAAAACCGCCATGATTCTCTCAAAAGTTGTTATCTACTACAATGCCCGCTGCCGCAAAAGCCGGGAAGCTCTACAAATTATCCGGGACAAAGGCATTGAACCAGAGGTAAGAGATTATCTCGCTGAACCACCCACTCCGGCAGAACTTTCCGAAGTACTGCGCAAAATGGGCAAAAAGCCTCGCGATATATTCCGCAAATCGGAACCTCTCTATAAAGACCTTGGCCTCAAAAACAAAGATCTGAGCGACGCGGATCTCATCGATTATCTCCACCAGTATCCTATTCTCATAGAGCGCCCAATCGTGATTCGCGGTCAGCGCGCTGTCCTGGGCAGGCCTCCTGAGGAAGTCAAAAAAATCATCTAATATGAAACCCGCCCTTTCTGGTACTGCACAGGGGTTCTTGTCAGGAGAGAAATGAAAAGGCTTTTTTTCCCGACACGGGTACTACGCGAAAAAATTCTCCGTTTTGCCCGCGATAAACTGGGTATCAATAAAAAGGTAATTCTGCTGGTCGCTGCCGTTTTTACGGGAATTGCCGTAGCGGCAGCGGCTCTTTTGCTCAAACTTTTCATAGAAGTTCTCGCCCATCTCACCTTTCAAAATCCACATGCCGGTTTCTGGATATTTTTGTTTCCTGCAGCGGGCGGTCTTGCGGCAGGACTCATCCAGTACCATGTCCAGGGTAAACGTAAGGGAACGGGTGGGGTAGAGGCAACCATTCGCATGCTCCGCGTAGATAAATCGTACTCGCGGCTGCGCGACGTATTTTCCCGCTTTTTGGCGTCTGCAATTACACTCGGCACGGGCGGGTCTGCCGGCAAAGAGGGACCCGTGGTTCACATAGGTGGTGGACTCGGCGGCTTCTTTGGCAAACTGTTTCACTTTCCGGAAACCTTCCGCAGAACTCTGATAGGAGCGGGATCCGCTGCGGGCATAGCTGCCGCCTTCCATGCACCCATAGCAGGATCCTTCTTTGCCCTCGAAATTCTACTGGCAGATTTTACTCTCAATACGTTCTCCATGATTGTGGTCGCTGCCGTTGCAGCCACTGCTTTTGCGCAGAGTTTTGGGGAATTTGCCCACCCCCTGTATTCGCCGGAATATTCTTTTGGAGGACCCGGCGAACTCCTGTACTTTGGGCTGCTCGGTGTTCTTGGTGGACTCGTAAACGTTTTGTTTGTTCGCAGTCTCGAAGTATCCGGCAATCTGTTTTCTAAAACGCGACTGCCCTTATATACCCGGCCCGCCCTTGGTGGCCTGCTGCTGGGGCTCATTGCTCTTCTGTTTCCGTTTGTGCTCGGTGAGGGCTACTCTTTAATTAACAATCTGCTGCAGGGCAAGACTGCCGAAACAATTCATTCTGCCTATATGGCGGCACCTCTCGTTCTGCTTACCGTGCTGCTGCTCAAAATTATTGCAACATCCTTATCGCTTGGAAGCGGTGGGTCGGGCGGGACGCTGATTCCGGCTCTGTTCCTCGGAGCGGGAACGGGTGCGCTGTTCTCTTCTCTTCTGAATCTGGCCGCACCGTCTGTAAGCGTCTCTGCTGGAACATGGGCCTTAGCGGGTATGGCGTCTGTAATGGCCGGGCTCACCCAGGCTCCACTTTTTACCATCACACTTTTTTTTGAACTCAGCCGCAATTACGAGAGCCTGCTTCCGGTTCTCATAGTCGTCGCTACGTCCATGCTCACCTCTCGCCATTTTCTGCGCGGCTCCCTGTACTCACGTTCACTTAAAAAGGAAGGAATACAACTGCACCAGGGGATGGAGCTTTCGGTCATGGAAAACTTTACCGTATCCGAAGTAATGCACCGCCGAATTAATTTAATCAAGGCAAGTGCAAGCTTTGGAAATGTCATTGAGGGATTTCTGCATTCGCCGTTTTCCAATGGATTTGTTATTTCACCTCATGGTAGATTTATTGGAACAATTTCTCTCGAAAAAATACGCGAATACATTCACTCTACCCAGCTATACCATTTTGTGATAGCAGAAGAAATAGCGCAGGACCATGAGTACTATCTTTTTCCCGAACAGTCTCTTGCCGCTGCTCTCGAAATAATGGACCAGGTGGATTCAGTATTTTTGCCCGTGCTCGAAAATGCCGAAACCATGAAACCTGTTGCTTATGTCACAAGAAAAGAAATTGTCTCTGTCTATAATCGCGAAGTGGTCAAAAGAGGAACCCAGAATGTGCTAATTGAACAGGCTGGCACAGAGCGGTCCAATTATCTCCACCTTGGCAACGAGTTTCACATTGAGACGGTTACGGCTCCCCGCGAATGGGTGAGCAAAACGCTGCGGGAAATAGATCTGCGCGCGACATATAATTTGACTGTAATAGGATTGCGGCAGCAGGACCAGGTCAGCAATATCATTCCGGGCCCCAATTACGCGCTGCAGCCTAATGATCAGTTGACGATTGTAGGCAAACCGGAAGACATTGAAAACCTCAGCAAAAAAATCAGCGAAGCCAACAACATGTTCCGCAGATTTTTTGGAACGCCATGGATGGATGACGAAGAATGACAAAAATAATTGTAACATCTGGACCAACCCGCGAGTTCTTTGATCCAGTGCGGTTTTTGTCCAATCCCTCTACGGGTAAAATGGGCCATGCCATTGCGCAAGCCGCTGTTAAAGCACAATTGGATGTAGTCTATATCTGCGGCCCGGTGGAAAAAAAATCCACGACCGTAAACGGAGCAAAAAATATTTCGGTTGTTTCGACTCTCGATATGCTCGCCGCCGTGCAGTCAGAACTTGCCCCCGGAGCCATTCTCGTGATGGCCGCTGCTCCATCGGACTTTCGCCCGGCCACCCGGCTTTCCGAAAAAGCGAAAAAAAGTGAATCCATCCAGTGGGACATGGTTCCCAATCCGGACATTCTAAAAACGGTGGGGGAAGATCTTGCAAGCCGCCGGTGGGATATGCTGCTGTACGGATTTGCCGCAGAGACGCACAGCCAGTTGGAAAACGCTCTGATAAAACTATCGGTCAAAAAACTGAATGCCATTTTTCTAAACAATGTACTGGCTCCTGGATCTGGCTTTGGCTCGGACTTTAACGAACTCGTGGTTCTGCGCAAAGATGGCAGCTCTGAAATCTGGAAAGACACCAAACAAAGACTTGGAGAAAAAATTATCGAAGAAATAAGGGGCGCGCTTGGTACTCATTTTAGCAGCCCTTCTCGATGAAGCCCTCTGCATTATTCGCAGATCCCGCCTAAACGCTGCGGGAAACTTACCTGCTATACCGGAATATTTTCTGGAGTCAAATATATTCTGCTTTTGACGAAACCGGGAATTCCAAAAATCAACCGTCTGCAAACTATTCTGGAGACATATCCAATAGATTGCGTGGACATGGAAGCAGCGGCGGATTCTCGCCATCGTAAAGTCAGAATTGGCCGCCACTTCAATCACTTGACGCCCGTACCGGCTCTGCAAATTTGCGTTATGTCGCAGGGCTTAGTTTTACCCGACTCCGAGAATTTTACCCATTTACATCTTCACACGGTTTACTCGCTGTTAGATGGAGCCATCCGCATTGAAGATCTCATGAAGCATGTGAGCGCATCCGGCATGCGTGCCGTAGCCATGACAGACCACGGCAATATGTTTGGCACCATTGATTTTTACGAGAGCGCTAAAAAGAACGGAATAAAGCCAATTATTGGTTCCGAAATGTATGTAGCGCCTGGTTCCCGCACCGAGCAGCGCGAAATGGAAAATCTGGCAGACGGCAGGGCCTACCATCTCATTCTGCTGGCAAAAAACGAAACGGGATATAAAAACCTGATTCAATTATCTTCCAAGGGATACACCGAGGGTTATTACTACAAGCCCCGAATAGACTATGATCTGCTTGCTGAGCACAGCGAGGGTCTTATTGCCTCTACCGCCTGCCTTGCTGGAGAAGTCAACCGCAGGCTGTACCAAGGAGAGACAGAAAAGGCACAGGCCCTTGCCGGTAAACTGAGCGACATTATGGGAAGAGGAAATTTCTTTCTGGAAATTATGCACCATGGCCTAAAAGAAGAAACAGTGGTCGCTAAAGGAGCAGCAGATCTTGCAAAAAAAATGAATCTGCCTCTGCTGCTCACCAACGATGCCCATTTTCTTCGCCGCGAAGACCAGAAAGCGCAGGAAATTATGCTGCGCATCCAGACCAATAAAAAAATAAATGATCCTTTAAACTTTGCCTTTAACGACGAGTTCTATGTGAAGTCACCTGCGGAAATGCGTTCCATTTTTCCGGAACTTCCCGAGGCCGCCAACAACACCATGCTGGTTGCAGACATGGTAGACCTCAATTTTAATTTTGGCGTACCTCTTCTGCCAGATTTTCAAACACCGCGAGGTTTGTCACTGGGCGAATATCTCGATGAACTTTCCCGCACGGGACTCAAGCGACTATTTCATGGAGAGGCCCCGGCAGAATACAGGGAACGCCTAGAGTACGAGCTTTCTGTAATCCACAACATGAAGTTTGACGGATACTTTCTGATCGTGGCGGATTTTATTGCCTATGCCCGCAACCAGAAAATTCCGGTAGGCCCGGGGCGTGGTTCCGCTGCCGGTTCTCTCGTCGCGTGGTCTTTGGGTATCACAAATCTCGATCCTCTCAAATACAACCTTCTGTTTGAACGATTCCTGAATCCATCGCGTAACGAAATGCCGGATATCGATATAGATTTCTGCCGCGACCGCCGCGAAGAAGTAATCAAATACGTGGTGGATAAATATGGCGAAGACCATGTTTCTCAGATCATTACCTTTGGAACACTTTCTGCCAAAGCTGTCATCAAGGATGTTGCGCGCGTTCTTGACATTAACTACCAGACTATTAATTCTCTTACCAAGATTCTTCCCGATACTCCCGGAATTAAACTGGACGATGCCCTCGCAGAAAGTCCGGAGGCAAAAGAATTTCTCGATTCTACGCCTGTAGGAAAAACTCTCTACGAAGTTTCTAAAAAGCTGGAAGGGATTCCGCGCAACTCCGGAAAGCATGCTGCCGGCGTCGTGATTGCTCCGCGCCCGCTCAACACGATTGTGCCTCTGGCCAAAGATACTTCTTCCGGCTCTATTATCACACAGTTCGAGAAAGGTCCGCTTGAAAAAGTCGGTCTCGTGAAAATAGACTTTTTAGGACTAAAAAACCTCACCGTAATAGATTATGCTCTTCGCGAAATTGAACGCCGACACCAGAAACTTGTGGATCTGGAGCATCTTCCTCTGGACGATGAAAAAGCCTACGAGCTGCTGCAAACGGGCCAGACAAAGGGAATCTTTCAGGTAGAAAGTGCGGGAATCACCAAGCTGCTTATTCAGGCTAAACCGCGCGTGTTTGAAGATATTGTGGCCTGTATTGCTCTCTATCGACCCGGTCCACTCGAATCGGGAATGACAGCATCTTATATTGAGCGAAAGAATGGAAAGACGCCGGTTGTGTATCCGCATCCCGATTTAAAACCCGTACTCGAAGATACATTCGGCACATTTGTATACCAAGAACAGATTATGCTCATCTCGCAGATTGCGGGAGGGTTCAACATGGCAGAAGCCGATACCTTGCGCAAAGCCATGGGCAAAAAGAATGCCGAAGTAATGGACAAAATGAAAGAGAAGTTTGTCACGGGAGCGGTTCAGAAAGGGCATGATACTAAGTGGGCCAGCGATCTCTTTGATAACATGGCAGAATTTGCCAAGTACGGATTCAACAAATCTCACTCTGCGGCGTATGGACTCATTACATACCAGACAGCCTGGCTCAAGGCAAATTATCCTGTAGAATTTATGAAGGCGTCTCTCGATGCAGATATAGAAACAACCGATAAGCTGATTGGGTTTATTAAAGCAACGCGGGACATGGGCATCCAGGTTCTGCCTCCCGATATAAACGAATCCAATTCTTATTTCACGATTATCAATGATACCACCCTGAGATACGGCTTACTTGGTCTTAAAGGAATTGGCGCAAACGCAGCCGATATGATTATGCACGAGAAAAAGGAAAACGGGCCGTACAGAGATATCAGCGATTTTGCCGTTCGCACAGAAAAAAAAATCCTGACCAGAAAACTGCTGGAATCTCTCGCCTTTGCAGGCGCCTTTGACAGCCTTGGCGTTTCGCGCGCAACCGTCATTGACAATATAGACGAGCTGCTGCGCTTTGCTTCGCGCATGCGGGAAGATGCAAACAGTGACCAGGTTTCGCTGTTTTCACTGGAAGATGCGCCGCCACCCACTCTGGAGTTGTCGCTCAAGCAGGAATACGAATTTGACGAAAAGCTTCGCCTTGAGAAAGATATTCTGGGACTCTACCTTACGGCGCACCCAATAGATTCTTATGCGGACAGCATTCCCTATGCCAATATTACACGACTCGAAGATATAGACGATGGTGTTAGCCGCGACAGAAAAGTGACCGTGTTTGTCGTCATTGAAGGAATGCGCACGCAAAACCGCAAATCTGGAACGCCACTGATGCTGGTAGATGTTTCGGATCACTCTGGCAAGGTAGAACTGCGCGTGAACAAAAACATGTATGAAAAATTTCAAAGCCTGTTTCAGCCAAATTCTGTCGTGCTGATAGATCTGCGTTCCAGCATTTTCCGGGAGGATGGTACTATTAAAATATTTTCTAACATCATGAATATATCCGAGGCCAGATCACTACAGCAAAAGGTTTCTAAATCGTTCCATCTGCTGATAGAAAATTTGCCGGTGACAGAAATGCAAAGCCGCATTGCTTCGCTCAAGAATATTATTTCAAAATTTTCAGGGCCCAACCCCGTGTATCTGCATTACAAATCGCAGGCAAAACCAATCCAGGTAATGAAAGTTCACCCCACGTATTTTGTAGAAGATACGGAGGAGCTGCTGCAAACACTGAACGCAGCTATTCCAGGGCAGCAGTTTTTCTGGAGGCGCGGCGGAACCATGGACAACGGAAGCACGCGCGTGGCTCTTCAAAAGAATTGACAGCATTGACAAATCTTTGAAAAGGTTCCCATGTCAGTTTCTGCTGCCGAAGTGCAACGCATTGCCCATCTTTCCAAGCTCAATCTCGATGGTTCCGAACTCGAGAAACTTACGGAAGATTTCAACCAGATCCTCGGATTTGTAGCCCAAATCCGCGAGGTAAATGTGGAAGGTGTGCCTGCTTTTGAACACGCACTCGGTCTTGAAAACGTTCGCCGCGAAGACGACACCGCAGCAGAACTCACACACGAAGACATTCGCTCTATCGCGCCGCGCTTTGAGGCAGGATACATTGTCGTTCCACAGGTTATTGAAACCGATGAGTAAAACCGGTGATTGTCAAGCCGCATGAGAACCCTGACTATCAGACCTTTTTAACCTCACAGACCCGCAGCTCTCTGGTTCCCGATTCTCTCTATCTTAATTTATTTCCAGAGCATATTTTCGGAACACACAACATTATGGAGTTTGGCTGCGGGCGGGGTTATGTATCGCTTCTGCTGGCAGAACAGAACCGCTATAGGACAGACTTTCATATCTATGCCTGCGACTACCAGGAAGACCTTCTCGACGATTTCTGGAAAAAAAAAGTGAGTCTGGGTCTCAATAATGTTACGCCGTTTTTTAATCCGGACCGGAGTCTTTTCGCGTTTCCCAAATGGCTGCCCGCCATGGATCATCTCATTTTTTCGTTTTCGCTTTCTGCGGTAGAAGACGCTTATGCGGTTTTAATATCGGTCAAAAAGATTCTTTCGGAAAGTGGAGAGGTGCATATAATAGACTGGCAGCACAATGCTAAAGACAAAACAATAGAGAAACTGTTTGCTCCCGAACACCGACTCACGCACATGATATTATCGCAGTGGTTAGAGCTTACCGGTTATAAGGTAGTAGAAAGCAAAACAGATTACAATAACGTGTTCTACATTCGCGCAAAAGTATTCTCGGCGTAACAACCGGCGATCACGCGCTGAGAGTTAGAACTGTATTCCAAAACCAAACGAGAGACCGGCCAGCTTGGAAACCGTCTCCACCTGCATTTCTACGCCAGCCTTGACGAGAAACAGATCCAGCTCAAAGCCAACGCCAATGCGCTGGATAAAGGGATTCACGACAGCCTTTTTGGTTATAGAAGCAGAACCCGTGTCAGTCTCTGTCGCTGCGACAGGAGCTGTCAAATTCACGTTCATGGTTCCCTTCATTCCAACTTCGGTGGAAAAACTGCCTCCCTGAAATCCCGGGCTCCAGGACAGGTAAGGAGCAATAAACATGAGATCGTACCACACGCGAACTTCGGCACCAACCCCGGTAATATTCCAGCTCGCATTGGCGTACACGTCGTAACTGTAGTCCACGGTTCCCGTTACGGCACCTTCACTAAAGGCATGGCCAGTTGACGTTAGACCAGTCTGGCGAATTTGGATTTTTCCGCCAGAATACGAGAGATAAGGACCAATCGATAATCCGGGCAGCAAAAGCCCGCCAGGAATGGCATGGTAGGTGGCCTTAAGCTTAAACAGACCATAACGCAGACTCGTATCTATCGTGCTCCCGGGAATATCGGGCATGGCCAGATCTACCATGGGAACCGCACTCAGGCGCAGATCCCATTTTTTGGTGAGCCCCATGCCGGCGTTAAAAGAAAAAGCAAGCGTGGGCAAAATGGACGGCAATACATCAGAGGTGACCTCCGGGTCGGCATCGTTCTTGATGGCCTGTGTATTCGCAAAAGCAGTCCCCATGCCAAAACCCATATAGACAGAGGGAAAACGCTTCATGGTGTCCTTGCCCAAGGGATAAGTGAGATGGTTGGTAAAGGCCGTGGCCTCGCCGTAATTTTCAGAAAAAGATTCGGCAAAAGAGCCGTAAATGTCGAGATACTCATTCACGGCAGTGTACATGTTAGCATCTGCAAAAGTAAAATCTATGTCGGCAGCAAAAGCGGGCGGAACCGAAAGCATGGCGGAGAGAAGAAGAACCTTCCTGTTCATACTCTGTATTGACGGCAAAAACGCAATAGTGTAAAGAAATTTTTCAAGGGGGTGGCGCTTCGCGCTGGGATATTTCCGCCATAAGCAGTTATTCTTTTGCCAAAGCGGCAACCGCTCTATTGCTCCCACCGGTTTGTTAAGCAAATTGTTCTCATGGTACCGCAAAATAGAATTTTCCAGTTAAGCAACTTCACAACACTGACCCATGATTTTATCGGGTCTCGAAATAAAACAAAGACTGGGAAAAGACATAGTCATAGAACCCTACAGCGAAAACAGGCTCAACCCCAATTCTTACAACCTCACGCTACACAATGAACTCCTCGTGTACGAAGACGAAATTCTTGACATGAAAAAACCTCAAAAAACCAGGACCATCGCCATCCCGAGCGAAGGCCTCGTGTTAGAACCCAACCGTCTGTATCTGGGCAGAACCGTAGAGCTAACAGAAACCAGAAATCTGGTCCCCATGCTAGAGGGTCGCTCTTCCGTGGGCCGCCTTGGATTGTTCGTCCACATTACGGCGGGCTTTGGCGACATTGGCTTTCGCGGCTACTGGACACTGGAAATCTGTGCGATTCAGCCCATTCGCATTTATCCCGGTGTGGAAATCTGCCAGATTTTTTACCACACCGTTCACGGGGATTACGAAGAGTACGGCAGTTCTAAGTACCAGAACAACGCGGGGATTCAGCCATCGCTCATGTACAAAGATTTTTTGTGAGCGAATTAAAATTTCCTGGTGACCGTTCCACAGGCGCTGTGCGCCAGGCATTCTGGAGACAAAGCTTATTGTCTCAAAAACAGATCAATAGATCTGTAGACACTTTGGAAAAAAAGTAACTCGTGCCATCTCGATACGCCCGCTGGCCTACTCGATGTAAACTGGCAAAAAATAAAAGCATCACCGCGAAGGAATAAACGGAGCCTTCCACAAATCATGAGTATTGCATTTCACGAGAACAAAATGAGATGTATCGGGCACGGGGCGTATATCAAACTGTGCCTCAAAAATACGGGCGGTGCGCGGAAAAGTTTTAACCGCAATTTCGTTGCCATCTTTGTCGGTAATAATAATCTTTTCTATGTAGTGCGATGGCGACGGATCTTTTAATCGGGCTATTACAAATATATTTGGCTTGTTATTGTGTGCCACGATAATTTCAGGAAGATGTTCGTCTTCCAGGCCTTCCCAGTTGCCCGGCTCCGCCTTTGTATAAACAGTCTGTGGCATAATAATTTCACTCGTCTGGCTGCTGCGGTCCGAATGGCACCCAGCAAACAGCAGCAAAAAAATGGTAGAAAATCTCTTCATTTTAGTAATTATTTGTCCGGAATATTTTTACGCCCCCGGTTCCTGTCCCGGCTGTAAAAATACAATACGGCGTTCCCGCGTCTTCAGCTGACACGGCATCAAAGAGCATGGTGGCACTTTCGTTAAACCCAAACTGATAGCTGGCGGTAGAACACTGGTTTCCCGTCTGGCAGATTGCCTCAAAATCGCTTTCCGCAGAAACTGTGGTAACGCCCGATTTGGTTCTCCAAACGTTAGCCCCATTGGTCTCGTTGTCAAACCCTATATACAGCCTGTCTCCCACTACGGCAAGCAGAGTCACCTCTGTGTTGTTGGCGGTATTGGTGGACTGATTTGTTCCACCCAGCCAGTCTGCGCCGGCCATGGTGGTTTTGCCCAAGGCGCCAATCAATGTCCAGGCACTCTGGGGAGTCGCACTATTGGCGGGCAATCTCCAGAGTTGCGGCGTTTCTGTTCCTGCACTGCACGTAGATTTGTGCGTTGTGGTAATCGTTTCCACCGAATTGGTAGAACAGGCATTGCGAATCATGTAAAGATCGCCATTGAATGTAACCATTTTGGGAATGCCTTTAATGGCGGGCGTAATGGTATTGGTCGGCACCAGGCAATCCCAGTCTTCCGTTGTTCCCGAGCCTATTGTCCCACAAACCCCATTCCCTACGGCATCCTGTGGAAGCGGTTTAGACATATATTTGAGCCAGTTTATGGAGTTTGGCGTAACGTCTTCCCAGTATCCCTGGCAGAGAGCAAGGGAACTGCATGATGGAGGAGGGTTCCCTGCAGAGGAGTATGCCAGTTGGGTGCGCAAAACGCCGCCATCGTAATCGGTTGCATTGCTGCGGTAGGGGGTGGCGTTGGTAAGGCAGTCGTTATCGCAGGATCCGCCATTGGCAATATACAACTGCGATTCATTGCCACCGGTCCCGTCGTTGTCGTGCTCGTACATCACGTCAATAGAGATGAGGCCGGTTGCGGCGTCTCCCTGGCCATTCTGAAGATTCGTACCTGCTCCCCCTGAGTTTTGTTCCCCAATTCTTGGCAGCCATCTTCCTTCCAGATTAACCATAGTGCCACCCGGTTGAAACCGGCTCCAGCGCACGGCGGCGCTGCCTTCTTGATGCTGTTGTGCTTGGTAAACCCAAGCCTTAAATGTGGCGACGCTCATGGCTCTGTAAGTCAAATCTCCCGCATGCGACACGCCTTCCGTCCGTGTAAATACATAAGGAGAAATCTTGTTTGTAGTGTACCAGTTCGTCTGGTAGCCTTCCGGGGCAGAGGTAAGGTAACCCACTACAAAGACATACTCCGTTCCCACGGCGGAGCAGGCCGCTCCCGTCAGCGTGCTGTCTATGGCGTTGGTATCGTGGTAGCAGGCCGCGTACATGTTGTCAATTCCGGCAAGAATATTCCCGGCTGTACAATTGGGCCACGTGCCGCTGCTGCAACTTTCATAAATTCCCTGAAAGGCCTGGTAGCCGCTCGTTATGGAATCGGCATCCAAAGTTATATTGACAGCTCCCGTTAAATTGTACTCGGTCTGGAACAAAGCCGAGTTGCTGTCGTTGGGGCCAATCAGCAGTTTATCGTTATACACTACAATCTGGCCAGAGGGTGTATTGTCCACAAAGGGATCCTCGTAGACCGGGCCTTCCTGGAGAATATCGGGAATGCCAAAATCAAAGCTGGCGCGATCTCCCGTTATGAGCAGACAGTCTGCCGGGGCAGTTCCTCCATCGGGCAGCAAACAGCCCGCTGCCCCTGCGGGCGTTCCCACCGCCGTTGCTCCCACGGCGGTATAGGCTCCCTGAGCGGGTTCTGGCGATGCCTTAAAAAAGAAGACCGCGTCGGTTCCTTCGGTGTAGTTGATGGGGCAAACAATATCGTCACCTGAATAGCATAACGAGACAGCTCCCAGCCCCGTGGAAAAATCCCAGTTCAAAAGATTGGTCACGCTGTTTGCCGTTGTACTGATTTCGAACGGTTTGGAGAAATGCACTTCAAACACAGAAAAGCTGCCGCTGCTGTCTTCCACGTTGTTGGCAGACATAATCTTAAAGCCTTCCTGTCCCGTAAACGTGCCGGTATTGTACGCGCCAATAAGACTTCCCCCAAAATCCATTACATTGCTCGCGATAAGTGTGTACAGAGTACCACTGGTTTGCGGCGTTGTGGTAAGCCGCACGCGCGTTCCCGTCGTAACAGGCACAGCGGCAGAGACGGTAAGTCCAGAAATGGAATAATTCGCAGTATTTAAAGCCCCATTGGTTAGTGCATCCCACTGCATGGCTTCACTGAAAACCACGTCCACATGAGTTGCATCGTAAGAGGCTACGCCTGTCACGCGGGGCGGCACATTCCCCGTAAAGCTGGCCGTATTGTAGGGAGTTTCGCAGGTGAGGCTTCCGAGTGCTGCCGTAGCGGCAACGGTTCCCGTGGCGATGGTTACCGTATAGCCGTTTGGCGTATCGCTTTTGTGGGTATTCGTGGTAAGGCGCACAACCGAGGAATCTGTTGCTGGAGCGGGATACGTGGCCGCAGAAGAAATTGTCAGGCCCGGTAGGCTGTATATGGCGGAGCAGGTTCCTGCGCTGCTGCATTCCGCTGTGGTACTTTCCACCGTCTGGTTAAAGGTGAGTTCTACTGAGGTAGAGTTGGGTGCCGTGGCTGTCATCAGTTTTGTCTCTACCGGCCCACCGGTAAAATTTGCTGCGTTGTATCCTGTAATCAGATCTGCATTGTTGAGTGCTTTTACCGTGCCCACCGCGACGGTAACCGTATAGGCCGTTGAATACGTCTGGTCTGCTGTTGTAAGCGTAACGGTTTGCAGATCTGCTCCGAGCGAGGCGGCGTTTACCGCTATTCCTGGGGAAATGGTATAGATGGCAGAGCATGCCGGCGCGTTAGAACAATCCGTTGTGGCAGATTGGACATCTTCGGAAAATTTGATTTGCAGTTGTACACTGGAGGGCGCGCTTGCAGCAACGACTATTGGCACCGCCCCATCCGTTTCAGTAATGGTTGCCGTGTTTACCTGGGGCACCACATTGCCCGCAGGCGGTACAACGTCCCGGAGAATAGGAGTGGTCGTAGTAGTGAGGTCTGGCTTGGATCCCGTATCGCAGCCCGTCAAATCTGCAGACGAGCAGGTATTTGTATTTTCGTCAAAGCGCAAATACAAAGTACTATCGTCAACGACATCCGTATAACCGGAAGGGGCCGCCGTACCATGAGCCAAACGCACATTACTGTAACTGGCAATAAGCCAGTCTGGTGTCGGAGTTCCCTGTGAATTTTCTGAATAACCGGGAAATGTCGAGTCATCTACTTCGTGATCAAAGACGATAATAAAGTGGTCAATTTTTCCGTTATGGTCGGAATCGAAAACAGTTGCAGAAACAGGGTCGGGTGGCCCGTTATCAAAATTTACCTCGAGTTCAGTACCGCGCGAGGCCATAAAGGAAGTCCCTACATTATTTTGAACGGAATTGGCGGGTATGGAGGGAAGTATTGTTCCTTCTCCCGTGCCAACGGAAACAGCGTGAACAGTGAACTTTTTATGGTTGCCGCTATCAATAATATTCCAGTCGAGTACGGTGTCGCTAAGCGTACCCTCCTGTACAATGTCCGAGGCAGTAAAGGTAGATGTATCAACATCTTGGCCAAACTCCACCGTATATTCCACAGGTGAAAGACAGGTATATTCGATCTGGGTATTTGTTCGCTTGAGATCCGTCGTAAACTCTATCCCCGTGCCCTGGTGCAGAGTAGAAAAAACATCGCCACTGCATCGCCCCAAAGACAAAAGCACAAATGCAACCCCGATAAGGGATCTGCAAGGTACCCGCCGCAACTTCCGAAAAAAATCCAAAAAGCGCATGCGCGAACCCAAGGGGGCCATGGGGGGGTTGCCCCCCAACTTCGATAAAATTCCCCTAAAGCTCATAAGCAACCCCCAACGAAATATTCAAAAAATGACCCAATTCTCGCTCGGCTGCAAGCAAATACTGCAAATTAAAAACATACTCCATAGCGGGAATCTCGGGAATATCATAAGAAAAACCACCGCCAATCAAATAGGTATAATCAATAGAGGTGCCTGTCAAAGTAATCCCGGTTAAATGCTCCTCGCGACTACCCACAGTATAAGAAGCACCCGTTCCCGTACTTATATAAGGGAAAAAATTCTTAACCGCCAATGGTGGAATCCGAAACACAAGGCGAACATCGGCAGTAAAAGGAATCAACTGCAAAAGGAGAGACGAATCGTCTACCTCGCTCATAAAAAAATAATACCCAGCAGTGGCACCAGCACTCCAGTCAAGATACTCAGAAAACTGTAAAAACTTCCACGGAAGGCGCAAGGTAAATGCAAGATTGGCACCAGCACCAAAAGGAAAAATATCAGCGAGATAACCAACCGGCAAAGAAGGAGCAATGTGGGCGTGGACGGTGGGGCGGTACTCTTCACGAAAACCAGATTGGGGACGATACAGCTCTGTATCTTCAAAAAGAGCTTGGGCGTGGACAGGAGCAAAAAAAATTGAAACGAAAAAAATTCCGCCTGCCAACAAAAATCGCTCCTTCATTTGTTAATATTACAAAATATTGAGAAATCGTCCACTAATATAAACGTTTTGCGCTACCAGGTTTATCCCGAACACCGCATTGCACAGCTATGCGTCCAGTGCACCAGCGGCAAATCTGTTCCCAAGCAAAAGCAGCAGGGCTCATCTCGCAAAAAAGTCTTTTCGGCAGTTACCGAAGTTTTACAGTTGACCACTATGAAAAAGCAATTCTTAATCGCGATGTCCATAGCGGCACTGCTCGGTGCATGCTCGTCATCCAAAAAAATTGAAACGAGATACAACAAAGAACCATCCGTTCAGGAGCTGTTCCAAGGAAGCGCTCCAGCCTATCCATCCGTGAAGTTTGCACACATGTCCGACCTCCACGTGTTCGACAAAACTCTTGGTTTTGACACTCCCGATTTTCAAGAATATCTACGCCACGACCGCAAAATGCTCAGAGAATCCGAAGAAATTATCCAGGCCATGTTCTCAGGTATCCAAAAGCAGAAAGTGAATTTTCTTATTTTGTCTGGTGACCTCACAAAAGATGGCGAGCGGCACAACCACGAGTTTCTTGTTGCCATGCTCAAAAAGGTAGAAGCAGCAGGAACCCCCGTCTATGTGATTCCCGGCAACCATGATCTGCGCAGCGGTGATGCCTTCAAATACACGCAGACCGGCAAGGAGCGAATTCCATCCGTTGAGCTTTCCGAATTTGCAGAAATTTACAACGACTTTGGATACTCCACAGCTCTTGCGCGCGATCCAAATTCTTTAAGCTATATCGCAGAGCCAACTCCAGGTTTGTTGCTCTTCGCACTGGATTCCACAAAAGCCCAACAAAATGATCTCAAAAAACACCCTATCACTTACGGTCATTTTACAAAAGAGACAATGGCATGGATTGAAGAGCAGCTCATCCAGGCGCGCCGCAACGGTAAGCCGGTAGTTGCCATGATGCACCACGGAATTATCGACCATTACACAGCTAACAAAAAATATTATGGAGAATATCTCGTGGATAATAACGATGCCGTTGCAGAGGTTTTCGCTAAATATGGCGTGCGCGTTGTATTCACGGGCCACTACCATGCTCAGGATATTACTCTGCGCAAATTTGATCACATTGCTCACAATCCGGTCCTGTACGATATAGAAGTTGGTTCGCCGGTCACATATCCATCTCCCTATAGAATGTACGAAATCAAAGACAATACTCTTCGCGTAACAAGCCACCGCGTTCAGTCAATTCCCTCTCAAAAAGACTTTCAAAAATTTGCCAACCAGTTCGTTCTTGACGGAACCGAAGTAATGGCAAAGGATATTATGGCCGGTTACAATGTGTCTGCGAAAGATCAGGATTATATGGCACCGCTGGTTGCTGTTGCCTATGTGGCCCACCTTGGCGGCGACGAAGACACTTCCAAAAAACCTCTCATCGACAAAAAGAAACTTGGCTTTATGGGCGGAATGGTATTAGACAACCGCAAGCCTCTGATTGATTCGTGGTGGGAAGACCTTGCCCCTGTCGACAACGAGTTAGTCATTGATTTGAAGTAATACGCTAAGGAAGCTTAGCGTATCGCCTAAACAGATTATTTTTTTGCCAAACCGGCTACAGATTCTATGGATTTTGTAGTCAGGTTTCCTTTCCCGCTCTCATGATCATCCCTATCTAATTCTTTCGCCAAATTTCCCTTTTTTAAATATTGACAAAGTATAAATCTTCCTGCACAAAATACCATGCGAAAATCAAGAGCAGCAGACTGGCTTGCCCAGGCAGAAAATGATTTTCTATGGGGACAAGATTCCGCAGAATCCGAACACTTTGCACAGGCTTGTTTTATCTCGCAGCAGGTTGCAGAAAAAGCTCTAAAAGCCATAGCATTAGCGCGCGATTTTGATTCCATTCGTTCACATTCCATCCGAGAAATTGCAGATGCACTGGGAATAAATGGCCCATTGCGCGAGGCGGCCCTGCGACTCGATCAATATTATATCCCCACGAGATATCCGGACGCCTATGACGGCGGAGCTCCATTTCAATTCTACACAAGGGTCCATGCAGTGGAAGCTCTCGAATTTGCTGACCTGTTCCTGGAAATTGCACGAAAAGAAATTCAACATGAATAATATTCTCGTAAAAATACAGCGCAATCCACTTGGTAATTTTACACGCGAGACATTTATAAAAGCGTTAAAAAACAAACTCCAGGGGCGTGCAGAGGAAGCATGGATCTTTGGATCACTTGCAAGGGGAAAACTCACGAGACACAGCGATATCGATTTGATTGTTGTTGCACAAACGTCAAAACCATTTGTCGAGCGCGCGAGAGAATACGATGATTTATTTGATTTGGTTCCAGCTTTAGACCTCCTCGTATATACACCCGAAGAATTTTTCCGATTAACAGAAAATCCCACAGCCGGATTCTGGTCCCAGCTTACGACAGAGATGATCCGAGTTTTTCCTTGACCACCTATTCTTGGCGCACAGTCTTCCCCATGGTGCCCGCTTAACAGGGGTGAAAAGGGAATCCCGCGACAATCGGGAGCTGTACCCGCAACTGTATACCCGCCGGGAAATCCCGGAATACGGAAAACCACTGCGCAAGCGGGAAGGTTTTCCAACAGACTGAAGTTAATTTGATAAAACAAAATTATTTTCTAACTGCAACCGGGAAGCCAGGAGACCTGCCATAAAAAATTTTAGCGGCCTTCGGGAGTAAATGCCGTGGAGAAACAATGAAACCATTCCATGGGGCCCTTGTGGCAGGGCTACTTTTTCTGGCTGGCTGTGCCACCGAACAAAACCCTCAGAATAATGAGCCAAGCGTTGCGCGCTATCAACCACCCTACCCGGCTGCTCCCGATGGCTGCGAATCTTTTTACCAGCACTACAACGAAAATCCGGAGAGCGCTGTTGCCTACCATGCCGATCAGGCCCTACAGCCAGTTTCTGATCTCGGCAATTACGGCAACCCTGCCATGGCCACAAATGGAGCAAATGGCACCATGGACGTGTACAGTCTGCGCAACCACGATTCCGATACGAGCGGAGTTCTTATTTTGCGTTGGAGCAGCCATGCCGTCTGCAATGGCGAAGGAGTAGACTTTACTCTTTTTGAAAATGGATTTTTTATCTCAAACTCAGAGGGCGAAAGTTTTATTGAGCCGGCAGCCGTAGAGGTTTCTCTGGATGGATCTACCTGGGTACCATTTCCGGTCGATTACAAGGGAATCGATTCCGATAATGACGGCATTAGCGATGACGAAACCACGGATCCAGGGTCCTCCTCTTGGAAAGACTGGAACGGTTTTGCCGGAATATTCCCGACTCTCTACAACGAAGCAACTCATTCCTATCTACTGCATGGTGCCGATCCCTTTTTTCAGGGGGACCGACTAAGTCCAGGTGCCGTAAATTTAGTGACAAATCTTTTAGCGTCTGGGGGGGACGGCTTTGATCTGAACTCTCTTCCCGACACAACCGACGGCACAGCAATTAAGACAAATGGATTTCGCTACATCAAACTAACCCGCGCCAACAAAGTAACGAACCCGGACACCAGTACAGCGTATCCCTCTGTGGCAAATTCCACAGACCAGAGTGGAGCCGACATAGATGCCGTGTATGCCCGTTATCTCAAGGCCATCCATTGAGGGCTGTGGCTTGTCTGGCTGGTCGCTTTTGCGGCGCAATTGTAATGCTGTCCGCCGCTGGCGTTTTTTTCAGCCTCCACCCGAAAACCACAGAAATTGAAGTTGTAGCAGAAAAAGACAAAGCACCCGGCATGGATATTGTTTCTCCGGACAGCGGCGCAAATCTCACTGCAGGGAATCTCGGCGAAATTCTGGATATGCAACCCGGCTTTTTTTTGCGGAGGTACGGAGCCCCGGGAAGTTTTTCGCATATTTCCATTCGCGGCACAAATCCTGTTCACACTGGAATTTACATAGACTCAATTCCTGTTTCCTCTGGCACGGGAGAAATGGATAATTTATCCGAAATACCTTTGTTGTTTTTTGAGCAGATAGAAATATACCGATCTTTTTCGCCAGCCAGACTCAGCTCCTTTCATGGTGGCGGCGCTGTGAATCTTGTTTCTCCTTTGTTAGAAGATTCTAAACAATGGAAACTGCAGTCCATGGCAAACTCCCTCGCAGGTGGAAGCGTATCCGCAGGTTACAGCGATTCTATGTCGGCACACTTTGCCGAAGTGCAGGGCAGTCTCAATCGCTATGAATACCATGACGATAACGGCACGCCCTGGTTTAACGAATCCGATGACACCATGGCCACTCGCGAAAACGAGGACTACCGCTCACTTTCCTGGTTCAGCCTGTTGCGCACGCCTGGAAATTCTCGTCTGCTTTTTGGAGTAATAGACAGAAAACAGGGGTTGCCTGGAAGTGTGCAGCAGGAGACATCGCATGTTCGCTATGCATCGCGTCGTTATTTGCTTCGCGGCTCCGGTGAATTGTGGACTACTGATTCTGCTGTTCTTTCTGGCGGAATATTTGCCAATCTTCGCGATAGCCGCCTGTGCGATCCCAAGTATGAACTGGAGTCGGGTTTTATGGAAACACAGCAGCAGACGATGAGTCTCGGCGCAAATATTTTGCCACTGTGGTTTCCTCTGGAAAATCTGGTTTTATCTTTTCCTCTGGAATATCGCTTTGTTCGTTTTACTACAGAAAGTATTCTACACGATCGTAACGAAGCAGACACTGCATTTTCCGGAGAATTAACCATCCGCGATACTGTTTTATTTGCAGAGGCCAAATCTGTTTTTCTGCACGACCAATCTTTACAGAGTGAAACTATTTTTTCTGAACCTCGCTCTGGAAGCGGAGCCGTGAAATCTTTTCGGACAGGTCTGGAATATTCCCCGAGTTTTTTTTCTGGCCAAAAATCTGTTTCGTTTTTTGGGGCGGTCAATTACAGCGAGCGATATCCTGCCATCATGGAATTTTTTGGCGATGGAGCTCTGCTTCTCCCGTCTGATTCCCTTCGCCACGAAATACTACGTACGGCAGAGACAGGATTAAACATCTCGTATTTATTTGTCTCTTTATCTTCACGCGTATTTTTAACAGATGCGTCGCATCTTATTTTATATACCGCCAATTCCCAGCAGACCATGGTGGCCCGGAACATTGATGCAGCTGTACTGCGCGGCTTCGAAAACGAGATTACAGCCAGATATTCTTACAGCAGCATTACCGCACGTTACAGCTTTATGGATGCAAGGGATACCGGCAGTGTTGCCGCCTATGCAGGAAAGTTTTTGCCCTACCGCCCCATGCACACGGTTTCTCTGTTTGCAGAATCTGGCGCGCGCCATCTGCGTTTTTTAGCTGCCTTTGAATACGAAGGGGCCACCTACCGGGACCGCTACAATTCCTGGTATTATTATTCCCCGGCGCGTTACGATGTGACTGTCGGAACTCGATTTTTATGGGACAATTCATCTGTCTCTTTTTATGTGCGCAATATTCTCGATGAACTTCGCGAGGACATGATGGGCTATCCATTGCCTGGTCGCGTGTACGAACTGCAATACAAGGGAGTCTGGAAATGAAAATGTATCAATCTAATCAAATAGTTTTGATTTTTTTTATTCTCCTAATTGCGGGAGCCTGCACAGACATTCCGGAACCGACCGCACCTGTCGTTAAAGCCGAAGCCATGCTGGTCATGACGACATCTGATTTTACAACGGGATTTTTTTCTGCCATTTCTCTCACAGATCTAAAAGTTTACAAAGATATTTTTCCCGTCCACTCGGATGCAGTTGTAAAATCGACCGGCGGCGAAATTTTTGTTCTGAACCGGTACGGAGCAGACAACCTTGTAAAGGTTTCGCCCTGGGAAAACTTTCGGCCCGTGTACGAAGTTTCTCTGGGAAATAAAAGCAACCCGCAAAATATTGCGCTTGTTTCGCCAAGTCTCGCTTATGTGAGCCTGCATAACCGCGACTATTTATCTGCCATAGATCCTCGCAACGGAAAAACTGTTGGCACGCTTTCTGTTTCGGCCTGGTCAGATTCGGATGGATACCCGGAACCTTCTGCTCTGTTTACAGATGGGACAATTTTATATGTCACTTTGCAAAGACTGAATCGTAATAGTGGCGGAGTCTGGCAACCTTCGGGAGATAGCCGCTTACTTGCTTTCGACGCATCCAACAAGAGCATTATGGCAGATTACATTCTTCCTTTTGAAAACCCGGTTTCTTCTCTCAGGAAACATCCTGTAGACAACTCGTTGTATGTTTCGGCCCCGGCAAATTTTGGCGTAAATTATAGTCTCGATGGCGGTGTAGTCCTTTTTAACGTAAGTACCTCTACCTTCGGGGCGAGCCCCCTTCCTGAAGCTGCTGCCGGTTTAGAAATTTTGAATTCAATTTTTGTATCTAAAACGCTTGCCTTTGCCATTGCTTCGGATCAAATTTTTCAATCTTACCTGATTGCTTTTGATCCCGAATCCGGAACTGTTCTGCATACTCTGGCCGTACTCACCTCTTCTGATGGAGGTTATTTTGCCGACTTCGCCTGGGATGGTTCAGATAAAATTTTTGTGGCAGACCGCTCTAACAACCAACCAGGGATCCGCATTTTCTCTGTTACTACTTTTGCAGAGATCACGAGCAATCCCCTTGATACGGGTCTGCCACCGTATTCGTTGGACATTTGGCGTCCATAAAAATCACCGCAAAATAGTTTCAATGGCCATGCGCCATCCAAACACAGTCCCCAAAAAAATTCTTTTACACTCGCTGCTTCCGCCTCTTATACTTCCTTTTCTGTTTTTCTTTTTCGGGAAGCATGCTCTGAGAAACAGAATGAATTCTTGAAAGGTTGCGAAACAGTTATCGCATGAGGTAGCTCGGTCAACCGATTAATACTTGACCCCGCATTCCTCTTGCACAAAAAAGAAGAGCCCGCAAGGACAGAACAGTCTGATACAGGAAAATTAAACAATGTTAACTAAATTCGATGCATTCATAGCCGCTGTCTCCGCAGAAACAAAAATTAAATTTCAGCCGGAAGCCGCTGGAAAATACCAGACCACCCTTGAATTTGAAGGCGGAAGAAAACAAACCGTGCACATTTATCTCGGCAAGGACGACGCAGGCGATCCCATCATTGAATACTTCTCGCGAATCTGCCCAATAGAAAAAGACAATGGCGATCTCTTCTTTGCAGCTCTCGTTACCAACACGCGGCTCACCTATGGCGCCATTGCCATTAATGGAAAAAACCTTATCTTAAAGCAGACTAATCTCCTCAACAACTTGGATCCGGAGCGATTCCTCAAAAGCCTCTCCTATGTTGCCGCAAAGGCAGACGAGCTCGAAGAAGAACTTACCAGCAATGACAACGAATAATCCCGTCCCTATTTCGTTTTGGGGAACGCCAGAAATCTCGGCTACCCTGCTCCAAACCCTGCTCTCCGACTCCCGCTTTTCGGTCCGGTTTATCGTCACGCAACCAGACAAGGCCCGCTCAGCAAGAGGGCGCGGAGTTCTTCCTTCTCCCGTTAAAAAAATAGCCATGGAAGCAGGAATCCCCGTTTTTGAACCAGAAACTCTTCGTCTTAAAAAAAGAAACAAAGAAGAGGTGGCTGAGCTTCTTCGCCAGATGAAAGATTTCCATGTTCTTTTTCATATCATTCTGGCGTATGGCAAAATTATACCACGCGATTTTTTTGCCACACCGGAACTAGGGGGAGTAAATTTTCACGCATCTAAGCTTCCATTGCTCCGGGGGGCTGCGCCCATAGAATTTGCTCTTCTGCACGGTTTCTCCGAAACAGGCTGGTCGCTCCAAAAAATCACCGAAGAGCTCGACGCGGGCGATGTACTTGCATCGACGACGGTTCCCATAGAACCCGTTGACGACAGAAGTACTCTGTACCAGAAACTAACAGACAATCTTCTCGAAAATGCTCCGGCCATTTTGTTAGACTATTCTAATGGAAAGCTCACTGCCATCCCGCAGGATTTTTCTAAAGCCACTTTTTGCTCTAAAATTTCAACCGAAATGGGCCAATGGAATTCGCAGGAAACTGGCCTCGTGCAGTGGAACAAGGTGCGCGCTCTTTCGGAGCGGCCCGGCATCTATTCTTCTTTTCGCGGCAAAAAGATAAAACTCTTTGCCGATTTTAACGCGCCTTTGGTTCTGGAAAATGCCGCGCCCGGTTCCCTGCATATTCGCGATTCCCTCCTTTACATAGCCTGTCGGGATGGCCTGTTGCCTTTTTCTGGCATCCAGTTTGAGGGCAAAAAGCGCATGGCGATCCCCGATTTTTTGAATGGCTACCGCCCCACCCCTGCCGATCGTTTGGAGACGTAGTGCGGGGAGTTCCATGTTGCGAGAAAGCATATTCCGTGCGGTCTCAAGCTTCGCTTGTAACTCTCCCTGTTCCATACCCTCAAAAAACTTTTTTTCCAAATTTTTTTCGTAAAAAAATATCGCTGATTTTCTGCGATCGTATTGTATGCGTGCAACTTGCTCAGTTCAATAAAATAAAACTCTATATCATCCATCATGGCATCGCTCGGTTCGTTGACATCAAGTATGCGCCCACTTCAGTGCAACGAAGAATAGAGCGAACGCTCGTTTGGCGGCAGAATAATTCTTATGATAAAACCCTGCGCGGGTAGCGCCCTCTCCATGAAAAACTCCTTGTCACCGCACCGCAAAAAGTGGATTTCGATGCAATGACAGGGGCAATCCGTTCCAGACCCAAGAAGCTCAATCCCGGCGATTCCATCACGCTTGCCATTCTTCCTCATGGCGCAAGTAAACCCCGCTATGTAATAATTAATACGCGCCTTATTATTTTTGTTTTCTCCATTTTGATTTCCCTGCTGGCTTTTACGGTGGCTTCCCTGGTGTGGCGCCTGGTCAGCCAGCATGCCATAACCGAAAAAACAGAACTGCAAAGCGTATATGCATCGCAGGTATCCCTGGCACTCCAGAAAGAGCGCGAAATAATTCAATCTCTGCGCGCATTCCAGAAAGAGGGTTCCAAACTCCACGAAACACTCTGGGGCTTTAATTCGGATCTGTCTCTGCATCAGGGAAAAAACTTCTCCGACTTATACAAAAGAAGAACGACAGAGCTCCAGCAGGTTGTCGTGTTCCTCGCGGAGCGTGAAAAAGTATTGCAGGCCATGCCGACGGGAATGCCTCTTGAAAACGCCTTTATTACCAGCGTCTACGGAAAGCGAATTTCTCCGTTCGGCTTTGAAATCAATTTTCACACGGGAATAGATTTTGCGGCTCCCACGGGGACACCGGTTCTGGCCACGGCAGATGGTTATGTCGTACACAGTGGGCCCGGCGGCGGCTACGGAAATCACGTCATTATAGATCACGCCCACGGATTCCAGACTCTGTATGCCCACATGACTCACACCAATGTTCCCCTGGACTCCACCGTTAAACGGGGCGACGTAATTGGTTTTCTGGGAATGACGGGTTCAGCAACCGGGCCGCACGTTCACTACGAAATACGACTCATCAACAGAGACCCGTTTCAGTATCTCCAGCTTACCCTTAACCCCTGGCCCTTTGTGAAGGAGAGTCTATAAGGTGAAGATCTTTATTTGCGGGATGGGCCTTCTTGGCACATCCCTTGCGCTCGCTTTGCGCGGGCGTGGCATAAAAACGGCTGGTTGCGAAATAAACTCTGATTATAGAACGGTACTCCAGGGAATGGGATTTACCGAGATTTATAATCCTGAAAGTTCTTCTCTTTCTGAAATGTTGAACGGAGTCGATGGCGTCGTGTTTGCCACTCCCGTAGATTCGATTTTACCCCTTACCCGCGAGATAGCATCTAAGTTTCCAAATCCAGGCTTTTGGCTTACCGATATGGCTTCTACCAAAAGCGCTCTCGTTGAAGCTATTGCAACAGAACTCCCCGGCTATCCATTTATCGGTTCTCATCCCATGGCGGGTTCGGATTTAAGCGGCCCGGATCACGCGCGCGATACTCTTTTTGAAAATGCAACCATTTACGTAACGCCGTACAGCGAGTACGCTTCTGTATACCCGGCCTACCAGACTGCCCTTACTGCGGTTATGGCATTCTGGAAACAGCTTGGAGCACAACCCACAGAAATTTCACATACAGTGCACGATACCTGGGCAGCCTATTTATCCCACGGACTGCACCTAGTATCCTGCATGGTGGCCCATCTCCTGAAAGATATTCCCGAAGTCTTTGAGCTTCCCGTTAAACCGGCGGCAGGCAGCTTTCGCGACATTACGCGCGTCGCTGGATCCAACCCCGTTTTATGGGACGGAATTATACGATCCAACCGCGAAGAAGTAGTCCAGTATCTTTTGTCTTTAGAAACAATGGTAAAAGACTGGCGCGAACAAATGCAAAACGATACTTTTAATATTGAGCAAACCTTTACGGAAGCATCAGAAATCCGAAAAAAAATTGTGGAGAAACAAGTATAATGAACATTCAGGGTGAACTTACATTCCAGGGCGACAAATCTCTCTCGCACAGGGCGGCCATCTTTGCAGCCATGGCTGCCAACAAATCTGTGATCCATAACTTTCTGCGCGGCGAGGACACCATGAATACCCTGCGCGCCATGGAACAGCTCGGCGCAACGGTTACAGACAACGGAAGCACCATAGAAGTGCAATCTGCCGGAATTACAAACTGGAGAATGCCAGACCGGGTGCTCGACATGGGCAACTCCGGAACGGGCTCCCGCCTCCTGTTAGGCCTGTTATCGGGCCTTTCTGGAATAACGGCTACAATCGATGGAGATGAATCGCTTCGCAAACGCCCCATGAAAAGAGTCACCGTTCCGCTGCGCAGCGTCGGAGCTGTTTTCTCTGACAGCGAGACCCTGCCCATTGAGGTAACCGGACAACAACTGCAACCCATTTCGTTCACAGAAAAACTGGGATCGGCGCAGGTTAAATCGGCCATGATTCTTGCAGCGCTCTCTTCGGGAGTGGCCTGCGAAATAGAAGAACCCATCCCATCCCGGGACCACACGGAAAACATGCTGGTTTTTACCGGGATCGATATTCGTCGAGAGGGCAACACCATTTCTCTTAAACCACCGTACAATTTTAAGCCGACAGAATATCATATTTGGGGAGATATTTCTTCTGCTGCTTTTTTCATTGTCGCTGCTCTGCTTGCAGATTCTGGTTCACTCGTCATACGCAATGTTCTCCTCAATCCCTATCGCGACCGCTACATAGACGTACTCAAAAAAATGGGCGGGCGCATAGAAGTGCTTCCGCAAAAAAACCAGGTTGGCGAAAAAGGCGGAGACATTGTCGTGTATCCGTCCCGCCTTAGCGGAATACGCATTCCCGATGAATGGATTCCCGGCGTCATAGACGAGCTGCCCATTCTGACGATTGCAGGCGCCTTTGCAGAGGGAGAATTCAGCTACCGTTCCGCCAAAGAACTGCGCGTAAAAGAAAGCGATAGAATCAGTGCCATGGCGGACAACCTTAAGAATCTTGGTATGGATGTAACGGAATACGAAGACGGATTGAGCATAAAAGGAAATCCTGCGGCCATTTTCCGAGGAGATGTAGAAAGCCACATGGATCACAGGATTGCCATGTCCTTTGAAATTGCCCACATAAAATCCCTCGCAAATTCCGGCAAAACGCCAGAAGAATACAAATCCAATTCGCCTCTGCTGCGGATACATGGCAAAGAGTGGATTGGCACTTCCTTCCCCGATTTTTATTCTAAACTCGATTCTATTCTTCAACAACCCGCGCCGGGTGGCAAAAAAAAAATAACGATCACTTTTGACGGGCCCGCCGGTTCCGGAAAATCGACTCTGGCAAAAGAAATTGCCCGCAGGCACTCTCTCTACCAAATCGATTCCGGTGCCCTGTACCGCGCCTATACATGGCTGTTTACTTCTTCCGTAGGCCCCGCATTTTTACAGCAGCAGGACTGGGATAAAAGACCAGAGACAATGGAAATTCTCCAGAAAAACAGTTTTGCCATTCTTTTCGAAAACCAGAAACAGCGGATTTTGCATAATGGAAATATTCTGGATGCCGATATCCGCAGCCGCGAAATCACTGCCCATATAAAAAAGATTGCAGACAGCCCGGAAATCCGAAACCGGGTGAATGAAATCATCCGCAATGCTTCTGGATCCATCTCGATTGTTGCCGATGGCAGAGATATGGGCACGGTTGTTTTTCCCAACGCGGACCGAAAATTCTTTATTACAGCTTCAATCGACGAGAGAGCCCGCAGAAGAATAGAGCAGCTTGGCGACAAAGCTGCAGACATGTCTATAGAAACAATCCGCCAGGAAATAGAATCCCGCGATAAAGATGATGAATCGCGAAAATTTGGAGCATTAAAATCAGCAAGAGATGCCATTTTGATTGACACCACAACGCACAATCAAAAAGCTGTGTCAGAAATCATCGAAAGCTATTTGCAGCCATTCCTTGAATAATGACTTTAAACACTCTGTTTCCGCAGAAAAACCTCGCAAGGCGTTTTCTGAACAGGCAAAAGATTATTTAAGAAGCTGCAAGCGATCAGAAATATTACAATGCTCTTAATAAAGAGCTCATTTGGGGAGTCTATGGCAGTTTCATCAGTTTCTTTTCAGGATACCAATGTTTCAATGGAGGAAGTCTTTGGCAAAGGCGATTACTCCGTTGCAGAAATAAAGAAAGGAGCCATTGTCTCCGGTAAGGTCGTTTCCATACAGGGCGACAGCGTTATCATAGACCTTGGCAGTAAAAGCGAAGGTCGCATCGAAATTTCCGAATTCGACGAAAAACCAGAAATCCAAAGCGACGTGGAAGCCATTGTTCGACATGTTGACAATGAAGGCGTGGTTTTTCTTTCCAAGCGCGAACTCGAAAGTAAGCGCGGTTGGGAAATCGTTAAAGAAGCATTCGAAAAACAGGTTCCAGTTAGTGGAGTAGTTCGCAATGCGCGCGAAAAAGGTTACGACGTTAATGTAGAGGGTCTAATGATGTTCCTTCCTCATTCTCAGGTAGGCAACCTCAATTCCATGCGCAAAGGCAAACGTCCAGGCGACATTCTGGGTCAAACGTTTACATTCAAAATTCTTGAACTCAACCACCGTCGCAGAGGCGGAGTTATTTCCCGCAAAGAATTTCAGGATATCCAGAACAACCAGCAGTGGGAAGAGCTCCAGAAGATCATTCGCATTGGGGACATTGTTACGGGTAAGGTTACCAAACATACCAAAACAGGCGCTGCGGTTCTCGTTCACGGCATAGAAGGATTCCTTCATAAAAGCAACATCAGCTGGGATCGTAAAAACGACGATTTCAAAGATAAGCTTCCACTCGATTCTGAAATTCAGGTGCGCATTCTCGAAATTGATCCAGATAATCACAGACTTTCACTTGGTCTTAAGCAGCTCCTGGAAGACCCATGGGAAACTGTTCTTCAAAAATATAACGTGGGAGATGTCGTCAAAGGCCGCGTATCTTTTGTCGCCAACTATGGCGCGTTCGTGGATTTGGGCAATGGCCTCGAAGGTCTTCTGCACGCATCCGAAATGAGCTGGACTCGTAAAATCAACCATGCTCAGGAAGTTGTCAAAGTAGAACAGGAAATTGAAACCAAGATCCTAGGCATTAATGTGGCAGATAAACGCATTTCTCTGGGCCTTCGCCAGTTGCTGGTAAACCCATGGGATAAAGTGCGCGAAGACCTCCAGGTTGGAATGGTCATTAAAGGCAAAATTAAAGATGTTACCAATTTTGGAGCCTTTGTCACTATTTTTGACGACATTGACGGACTCATCCGCAAAGAAGATATTAACTGGGACGAACCATCTCCGGATCCGCGCAAGGTATTCAAAGCCGGCGAAGAAGTAGATTGCAAAATCACAGAAATTAATCTGGAAGACCAGAAAATTGGATGCAGCACAAGACATCTTTTGCCAAATCCATACAAGGCTCTTCGCGACAAATATCCCAGAGGCACTATACTCAGGGGCGTTATTACAAGCATCGTAGATTTTGGAATTTTTGTGCGCTTTGATGACAAGTACGAAGGTCTCGTTCACCTGTCCGCCATGTCTAAGGAAGAATCCGCAGGACATAAAAAGCACTTTAACAAAGGCGACGAAATCCAGGTTGTGGTAAAAAGCATTGAGCCAGAAACCCGCCGCATTTCTCTCTCCACGCGCGATGTAGGTTACGCTATGGAAAGAATGGAAATGCAGCAGTATATGGATAAAGACAGAGTAGTTGCAGATACCGGCCACTCTCCTTTTGCCTCACTGAAAAACCTTAAAGCGAAAAAGTAAGATTCTCACTAAAAAGAAATCTTTCTCCAGTCCTCCTTCGGGAGGCTTTTTTGTAACCTCGAAAAATCACTGTGCATCAGGGATAACGTAGTTTAACGCCGAAAAAAATTATTGGTTCGCCAAAACGGCTACCGCTGCATTGTCCCTTCACGGGGAGCTATCCGATTCGCTTGACGACATGAATGGCAGTGATAACTCTCTTGCATGAAAATTGGCACCCCCTTAACTCGTTCAGCGACAAAAATACTCTTCCTTGGAGCCGGTGAGCTCGGAAAAGAAGTCATTATTGCCCTCCAGCGATACGGCGCAGAGGTTATCGCAGTAGACCGGTATGAGAATGCACCCGGCATGCAGGTTGCCCACCGATCCCACGTGATCAATATGGCAAACCCGGAAGAATTGCGCAGCCTCATCCTAACAGAAAAGCCAAATCTTATTGTCCCGGAAATTGAAGCCATAGCAACTGCGGAACTTCTGAAAATAGAACACGAGGGAATTGCGGAGATAATTCCAACCGCGCGCGCTGTCAATCTCACCATGAACCGTGAAGGAATTCGAAGACTCGCAGCAGAAGAGCTTGGCCTTCCCACGTCTGCCTACAGGTTCGCTTCTACTCTCGAAGAACTACAGGCCGCAGCGACAGAAATCAGTTATCCTGTCATTGTGAAACCGGTAATGTCATCATCTGGCAAAGGGCAGTCTTTTGTGAAAAATCCAGAACAAATTGAGTCTGCCTGGGAATATGCCCTTAAGGCTGGTCGCGTAAATCACACTCGCGTGATCGTAGAAGAAGTGATAGAATTCGATTTTGAAATTACTCTGCTCACGGTTCGCGCGCGCGAGGCATCGGGCAACATTGCCACATCGTTTTGCGAACCGGTTGGCCATATACAGATGCAGGGCGATTATGTGGAGAGCTGGCAACCACAGAAGATGTCAGCAAACGCTTTTGCCGAAGCTAAAAGAATTGCAGAGACTGTAACGGCCAACTTGGGCGGTCGGGGTATTTTTGGCGTTGAATTATTTGTTAAAGGCGACAAAGTATATTTCAGCGAAGTGAGTCCGCGCCCGCACGATACCGGCATGGTCACCATGATAACACAAAACCAGAGCGAGTTTGAACTGCATGCCCGCGCAATTCTTGGCCTTCCCGTTTCGCCCGTGCTTACAACCCCCGGAGCCTCTGCCGTTATTTACGGCAAACTGGAAGCCAAAGGAATTGCATACGAGGGACTGGACCAGGCTCTTTCTTTGCCCAACACGGAGGTGCGGTTGTTTGGCAAGCCCGAATCGTTTGAGCGGCGCCGCATGGGTGTTGCCCTTGCCGCAGCAGGCACGATCGATTCTGCCCGCATTACCGCTAAGGAAGCCGCAGCGAGAGTCAAGCCGGTGGAGGGCTAGTCCGCTGCGTCATTTCTTTTTGAAAGACAGCTCCGCCGTAAGCATGGCGACAAAAATGAACAGTGCGCCCATGTAAAAATGAAGAGACAAATACTCTCCCACAATCAACAAAGCTGCAAGCCCGGCAAACACGGGTTCAAGTGTAAAAATAATGGCCACCCTGATTTCGGGAATATATTTTTGAAAATGTACCTGCACGGCATACATATAGGCCGTAGCAAACAAAGCCGTAAATAAAACGGCCTGCCAGAATTCAGCAGATCGAATCATTAAGCCTGAACCTTGGACGACAGCACTCGACAGCGAAACCAGAGCTACAAGGAATATCTGAACAATCGTTAAGGCTATGGAATCGCTGCCCCCTGTATATTTTCCGACGAGTACAACGTACAGGGCAAAACCAAATGCACCGGCGAGCGTAGATATGTCTCCACGCCAGTGGTTGTAACCGCCATGTCCCGTTATAAACCAGACTCCCGCCAATGCAAGCAACCCTACTCCCACCTCTCCCCAATGCAGTTTGGTTTTTGAGAAAAGATGAACGAGCAATGGAACCAGAACGACAGAGATGGCTGTAATGAAAGCAGAGCGCGTTGCCTCAATATACTTGAGCCCAACCGT
>DYPL01000006.1:0-21496 GCA_020719945.1 Turneriella parva | reverse complement strand
AACCGTATGCGCTGTAAACAAACAGGAAAGATTGACACGCAGTACCCAAAATCTTAATAGCTCAACATGAGCGAAAAAATTCAACCAATAGAAGACCTCAAGATTGAAACCCTCAACGAGGACATGGGCTATTTCCACCGAGTGGGAAAAAAGCTCCACGAGACGCGTACAAAATTTCAAGACTTAGAAATTTATGAAACTTCGCGATTTGGCAGAATTATGCGCCTGGACGGAGTGTTCCAGACTTCCGAAAAAGACGAATTTTTATACCACGAACCGCTCTCGCATGTTCCGGGCATCACGATCGACGGCCCCGAAACCGCTCTCGTAATTGGTGGGGGAGACGGCGGCGCAGCAGAAGAAATTCTTAAATATCCGACCATCAAAAAAGTAGTGATGGTAGAACTAGATGGTGGAGTAACCGAAGCAGCCAAAGAATATCTGCATGGCATCCACAAAGGGGCCTTTGACTCTGAGCGCTTTGAACTGCTCATTACAGATGGTCTCGAGTATGTTCGCAACACAAAAGAAAAATTTGACCAGGTGTTCATAGACCTAACCGATCCGTTTGGTCCATCGATTGAACTCTACACCAAACAGTTCTACCAGTCCATCAACAATCTCCTCACGGATCGCGGCGTCATTGCACTGCACATTGAATCCCCCATTACGCGCCCGCAGCTTTTTGGAAGGCTCCACGCAACTCTGAAATCCGTATTCGGAATTGTACGCCCCATGCTGAACTATGTTCCCATGTATGGCACACTGTGGGGCTTTGCCGTTGCATCCAATAAACTGGATCCCATGGCACTCACCAAAACCCAGATTAAAGAACGCATAGCAAAACACAAATTGTCGCACCTTCAGTTTTACAATGAAGATACGCATTTTTCGCTGATGGCTCTTCCCAACTATGTTCAGGATATTCTCCGAGCAGAAACTCCCATCATCAATTCTGGTGACTCTCTTCCTGAGCCAGCGGGTTCCAAGCGCAATCTCGTGATTGCAGAAAAAGAAAAGTGATGGAGGTAGCTCTGTCCAGCGTTACATCTTTTTGTCTTTTGTTTTAAGATACAAAAACAGGGGAAGGCTTAGCTTGCTCGCCGGGAGAAGTAGTTCTTTTGCCGGAGACGGCTACAGATCTATTGCCATTTATCCAGACAATAGTTTTGTCCTTATACTCTGGAGCAAGGAAAGACATTGCCACAGACAGAATACAACTTCCATCTCAAGGAAATCCAAGAAAAACTGAGCTCGGTGCCCTCACAACCGGGCTGCTATCTCTGGCTGGGAGAACCTGTCGAGTCGCCAGGAGAGCCACGCATTCTTTACATCGGGAAATCGGTAAACTTAAGATCAAGACTTCGCCAATACCTGACCAGCGACGATTATAAAACGAAATTCTTAATGCGGTTAGTAACGGGATTTGACTGGGTTGTCACAGGCAATGAAACCGAAGCGCTGATTCTCGAAAACACTCTCATCAAAAAGCACAATCCCCCCTATAATATTCGCTTAAAAGACGACAAAACTTATCCATGGATTTCCCTTACCCTCTCCGAGAAATTTCCGCGACTCATTTTAACGCGTAGAAAAACTTCTCCCGAAAATCTGTACTTTGGCCCCTATTCAGATGCCAGGGCAGCTAAGGCCACCATGGAACTGGTGCAGAGAATATTTCCTCTGCGCAGAAAACCGCAAAAATTACCTCTCAAAAAACCAGGCAAGCCCTGCCTAAATTTTCATATAGGGAAATGTCTTGCCCCCTGCGCGGAAAAAATTAACGAAGCCGACTACATGAAAATGGTCTACCAGATAAAAGATTTTCTGGAAGAAAAAGACGATTCTGTTCAGCAGAGTCTGCGCAGGCAGATGGAGGAATATTCTGCCGACAGACAGTACGAAAAAGCTGCCCGTGTACGGGATACTCTGCAGGCTATTCAACAGATCCACGAAGAACAGCACGTACAGAACGCTAATGAGAGCGAAAACTATGACATTATAGGAGCGCATGTAACTACGCGGCGGGAATTGTCCCGGTCTTTATCTCTCGAAGAACATGTTCTTAACGCCTTTGCAACCGAAGAGATTCCTCACATGGGCCAAATCGTTCTTTTAAAAATCCGGAAAGGCAAACTCACAGGAAAACAGAGCTATGCAATGACAGAGGGAGGAATCTGGGATAATGAAACCAATCCTGCGGCAGCATTTCTCCAAAGTTTTTTTAGAGATTATTATTTTCAGGTGCGCGATATCCCGGAGTCAATTTATTTGTCTCACAATATTCCTTCTGCAAAAACATGGATAGAGGGTTTCCGTTCTGCGGGAGTGGAGACAAACATTATCCTGCCAGAAAGCGACGCATGGGAAGAAAAACAGGCGCTGATAGACATGGCCCAGAATAATGCCGCTCTGTCTCTGCGTGAACGGGTCCTTAACGATAAACTCCGCAACCAGAAAACCGGACTCCGCCAAATCCAGAAGTTTATCAATCTAAAAACAATTCCCGAAACTATAGAATGTTACGATATATCTAACTTTCACGGCCAGCAGGCGGTGGCCTCGGGAGTCATGCTCCGCGACGGATTGCCTTACAAGCAGGGATACAGGCGCTACAGAATTAAAACCATAGAGGGAGCCAACGATCCAGCAATGATGCACGAGGTTCTGTCGCGCAGATTCTCTCGCATTGCATCGGGACAAATCAAACAACCTGATCTCATTGTCATAGACGGTGGCATCACGCAGCTCACTGCCGCTTTGCGCGCGCGCGAAGAAAATGGTTTGAACACGCCCATGATTGGGCTGGCTAAACAGGAAGAAAAAATTTACACAGAGGATGGGCACATCCTTTCCTTCGATAAAAACTCCCCCGGCATGCTGATCCTGAGATTAGCCCGCGATGAGGCCCACCGCTTTGGGGTTTCTTACCATCGCAATCTTCGGCTCAAAAAAGAGCTCTCTTCCATACTCGACGGAATTCCTGGGGTCGGCGAAGAGAGAAAAACAAAAATAGCGGGCGTGCTGCGCAAGCTCGATCTACCTTCTCTGGAAACCGAAGAGCTCATCGATATGCTGCGCGAGCAGGCAGAAGTTCCGCCTCTGGTGGCCCGCCGCGTTGCCGAAAGAATTGGCTCTGTTGAAGAATAGAGGTTACCAGATAGAATTGAAATCGGTATTTTTTAACACATTTGGATCTTTATTTAATTCGCGCAATCTTGCGTATTTTAAGTACGCTGATACAAATCCTGACAGAGCAACGGTAAACCCATCCACACCGCCAAGAAATCCGCGTTGAAAAAAATACTGGCGGATAAACAATGCAAGACCATGCAAAAAGGGAGAAAGTGGCCCTGCTTTTTTGCCCCTTTGGTAAAGTATTTTAGCCCCGGCCGAACTAAATTTATCTGCTTTAAAAAATAACTGTCCAACATTCCGATAACCATAGTGGAGAATATCTACCTTAAGATGTATTATATTTTCAATTTCTATTGCGCCATGCGCTTTCTCTTCAGAATAGCGAGTAAAACGTTTGTCGTAAAGCCGAACAAGCCTGTCAGGATACCAACCACATGTTTTAATCCATCTACTTCCAATAAAATTTCTTCGATTAAAGGAGTATGCAGGAACATCGACATTGTCTAATTGCATCTCATTAATAGATCTTGCCATCTCTTCAGAAATTCTCTCGTCCGCGTCTAAAGACAATATCCAGTTATTTGATGCATACTGAAGTCCTACGTTTTTTTGTGGGCCGTCCCCAATAAATGGATGATAAATAACTTTTGCTTTAAGACTTTTGGCAATTTTTACGGTAGCATCTGATGAGCCCGAATCAACAACAATAACTTCGCTACAAACCTGCCTGAGCGATTGAATGCATGCTTGTATGTTTTTTTCTTCATTGAGAGTAATTACAATTCCGGTTATTTTATTTTTATGCTCAATACTTGAATTCATGCTTTCTTATCTAAAATAACTACCTGGCTTGACAACAGAAAATAAATTCAATCGTATGCACTCAGTGAAATATAAAATGGAAACAGTAATAATCAGCAGAACAGATGGAATTGGCGATGTTGTGCTGACTCTGCCGATGGCTTCTATATTGAAAGACAATGGCGTAAAAAAAGTAATTTTTATCGGGAAAAAATATACGAGGGATATTATTGCAACATCGGAGTCTGTAGACTTATTTTTAGATTGGGACGAAATAGAGAAGTCAGAGAATCCTGTCTCATTTTTGGCAAAGCTTCAGGCAGATGCGATTGTACATGTTTTTCCAAATAAAAAAATTGCCCGGTTAGCAGCAAAGGCAAAGATTCCAGTACGCATTGGAACAAGTCACCGCATATTTCATTTAGTGTATTGTAATAAACTTGTTTCCTTTAGCCGAAAAAACAGCGACCTTCATGAAGCAATTTTGAATTTGAATTTGCTGAAACCATTCATTTCGGTTAGCAGTATCACCAAAGAAATGATCCCGCAATTATTCCGTCTCGCACCGGATGCACAACTTTCCATATCAGAGGCAGAAGCAAAAATTGTGCATTCCTTTCTGGATACTACAAAAATAAATCTAATTTTACACCCACGCTCGCAGGGGAGTGCCCGCGAATGGGGGCTTGACAATTACAGTTCGCTAATCAATCTTTTGGAAAGCAAGAATTTTAATGTTATAGTTACGGGGACAAATAAAGAAGCAGAATCAATGAAGGAGTTTCTATATCTCAATGATAAAAAAATAATCAATGCAACCGGAAAAATCTCCCTTGCAGGCTTTATTCATTTGATCAACTCAGCAGATGCATTGGTTGCTGCAAGTACTGGTCCTTTGCACATTGCTGCTGCTTTGGGTAAAGTAGCCATTGGTCTTTACGCCCCCATGCGGCCAATTTTTCCAACGCGGTGGGCTCCCCTTGGTAATCGGGCACATATTCTGGTTGTTGATAAAAAATGCAACGCGTGCAAAAAAGGAGGGGCGTGTTCCTGTATTCAATCTCTGCCAGCGATGGACGTAGTGAATATTCTTGAAGGCGAGTTTCCGGAAATAGTCTCGTAATGTTTATCCAGGATATCATCTTCTGACAATCATTGACGATGCTTGAGCATAATTAATACAGGCATATGAAAATTTTAGAATTGTGTTTATCGGATTCATACGGTGGACTTGAAATCAATATGCGGGATTTTTCAATTTGGCTCAAGAAGCAGCCAGATATTGAATTATTTCTTGCATATCAAAAAGGGACGAGAATAGCCAAAGCCTTTGACAATTTTGAATCGAAAACAATCATTTTTCCGAAAAAAACTTCGAAGATGCCCATTTTTGAAGCTTCCAGGCTTAGCTGGTTTATTGAATCAAATAACATTGATGTTGTTCATGTGCATTGGACCAATGATTTACCCTTAGTTGCACTTGCCAAAACAATAAGCAAAATTAAATTCCGGTTTATACATACAAGGCATATGGATTTGCCTTCTTCAAAAAAGGATATTTACCATCGTTTTATTTATAGCCAAATCGACTTGTTCTTTGCAGTAACAAGTTTAGTTGAAGAACAGGCAAAAGCTAAGCTTCCGGTCAAGCCAGAACGCATTAAGCAGGTTTACAATGGCATTGACCCATTCTCGTTACTGTCCGCAGAAGACAGACTAAATGCAAGAAAGAACATGGGTATGAAATCAGGATTTCACATTGGCATACTTGGCAGAATCAACGAATTCAAGGGCCAACATCTTCTCATTCACGCCTTGATTATTCTGCGAAAAAAAGGCTTAGAAATTCATGCATGGATTGCAGGCGAATTTTTTGACAAAGAATATTCTGATTACCTTAAAACATTAGTTAAAGATAACGGTGTAGGTGATTTTGTCCATTTTACAGGTTTTCTCAACAAACCTGGAATATTTCTTCAATCACTTGATGTCCAGGTTCTCGGCTCCAGAAAAGAAACCTTTGGACTTGTAATAGTAGAAGGCATGCATGCAGAAATACCCGTAATTGGTACAAATGCAGGAGGGGTACCGGAAATCATTGACGATGGCATTAACGGACTTTTATTTGAACCTGATAATGCGGAAGATTTAGCAAACAAGATAGAGTACATACTGAAGAATAAAACCCAAACTAATCAGATGGTTCGCAATGCAAGAGCCAAGGTTGATGCCATGTTCAACTGGGAAAATCAAAACAAACAATTCCTTTCTGCCATATCCAACCAAACCACTCCTCTCTCTCCCGACAACACGAAAACCGATTGACTGCTCTTTTCTGAAAACAAAGCATCCGCCATGCTTAGCCGCACTGACGATATCATCGATGCACTGCGCGAATTTGCAGATGCCAAACGCGCAGCACATTCTCCCAAGTTTTTTAAGGCTATTCCTGGCGGCTATGGAGAAGGCGATGAGTTTTTAGGAGTGGCGGTTCCAGACAGCCGAAAAGTCGCCATGCGCTTTTCTTCTTTAATAGAAGAACCCATCCTATCCGAACTTGTGAAAAACCGTTACCACGAAGCACGCCTTACCGCGCTCTTTATCCTCGTCCGCTGGTTTGAGGATGCTCTTCGCCATAAGGATTTCGGAAAGACCGGGCACTTGTTTGAGTTTTATCTCGATCATCTCGATTACGTCAACAACTGGGATCTGGTCGATTCCACGGCCTATAAAATTGCGGGGCGCTGGCTTTTCGATAAAAACCGTGCCCCTCTGTACGAACTCTCAAACAGTGGACATCTGTGGAGGGAGAGGGTTTCCGTGGTTGCCACATTGGAGTTTATTCGCCAAGGTGACACAGTCGATACCATCCAGCTTGCCAGATTTTTTTTGAATCATCCTCACGATTTAATGCACAAGGCGGTTGGCTGGATGCTTCGCGAAGCCGGTAAAAAGAACCCGGGCGTTCTCCACGAATTTCTGCGAGCCCATTCAAGGCAAATGCCGCGTACCATGTTGCGCTATTCAATAGAAAAACTCTCTCCGGAAAAGCGCTCCCTCTATTTGGCCCGCTAAATTGCGTTGACCCCTGGTCGACCTGCCCAAATTTGCAGGAAAACTTTTTTCGCAAAAGGCTTGCCGCGCTGACCTATGGTCCTACCTTTGCTATTACTTCCGGCGTTCGTTTAGCCCCGGATTATCTATCATTCTGAGCTTATACAATAATGAGACATAAAACGTGCGGGGGAGCACATGAACACTGTAGAGGAAAAAAAAGTATTATCCATCGTAGTAAAGAAGAGAAACCGGGAAGGCGTCAGCTTTGATCTATCCAAAATACAAAGAACCCTGAACTGGGCTGTTCGCAATCTGGCTGTTGAACCGGGAACTTTACTCTCCGATGCAGTTGAACAGTTATACGACGGAATTACCACCAGAGACATACAGAACATTCTGATCAACGTGGCTCTAAAACTCACCACCATTGAAGAACCAGATTGGCGCTTTGTAGCCGGGCGACTCAAAATGCTCGATATTTACAAGAGCGTGAACAGACTACGCGGCGGGCAGTCCATATCTTACGGCGATTATTACACCCTTGTTCGTGAATTTGTATCGCGCGGCCTGTATTCCCGTGAAATTCTCGACAAATATACCCCCGAAGAGCTCCGCGAAGCCGGCAATTTTATCGATGAAAAATACGACATGGATTTTGATTTTGCAGCCGTTAACCTGCTGCACAATCGCTACCTCATCCAAGAGGGCGAACACATTGTGGAACTTCCGCAGGAAGCCCTGCTATCCATGTCGCTCCTGCTAAACCAGAACGAACCCCACAACATTCGCCTTCGCCGGGTAAAAAAAACATATGAACAGCTTGCGCTGAGAAAAATTTCTCTCGCAACCCCTATTCTCATCAATCTGCGCCGCCCGTCTGGAAATCTTTCCAGTTGTTTTATTGTATCTGCCGACGATTATCTCGAGAGCATTTATTACGTCATCGAAACCTGCGCCCTCATTAGTAAAGAAGGCGGTGGTGTAGGAACAGACTGGTCGCGCGTGCGCGCGAAAGGTGCTTCTATCAAGGGAATTCCGAATGTTTCCGGTGGGGTGATTCCCTGGCTTAAGGTGATTAATGATACCGCCGTGGCCGTAAACCAGCAGGGGAAACGCGCCGGCTCCATTACCGTCGCCCTTGACATTTGGCATTATGACATTGAAGAGTTTCTCGAAATCCAGACAGAAAACGGAGACCAGCGCCGCAAGGCTTTCGATTTGTTTCCGCAAATTGTCGTCCTCGACGAATTTATGCGCCGCGTAGAGAGCAACGGTGACTGGTACATGTTTGATCCCCACGAAATCCGTTCCAAGTTTGGATACGAACTGGCCGAGCTCTGGGGAGAGAATTTTGACAAGGCGTATCTCCATCTCGAAAATCTCGTCGTCAGTACGGGCAGCGAGAATGATCTCTACCTGAATCTCCAGACCGGCCAGGAATTTTCCAAAGCATACAATGAGTTGATTTCTTCCATGGATGACAAATCGCGCGTCATTGAAATGGTTAAGAAAGTCAAGGCGAGAGATCTGATCAAGCACATCATGAAAACCCAGTTAGAGACTGGTCTGCCCTATCTCGCCTTCAAGGACGCTATTAACCGCAATAATCCCAATAAGGGTAGTGGATATATTCCCGCCGTCAATCTCTGCGTAGAATCTTACAGCAATGTTAAGCCGGCCAAAGTATATAAAGCAACTCTGGAAGACGGTCAGGTTGTCCGCCGCATAGAGGGGGGCCAAAACCATACCTGCAATCTACTCTCTCTCAACCTTGCCAATCTATTAACAGAAGAAGAGCTCGAAGAATCCAGCCGTGAAGCAGTTCGCATTCTCGACAATACGATTGAGCTTACCAATCCCCCCGTTCACGAATCGTATATTCACAACCAGTTGTACCGCACAATTGGAATAGGAGCGATGGGATATGCTGACTATGTAGCCTGGAAGGGTGTTCCCTACCAGCAGTCCTCTTCTCTGGCGGACGAACTTTTTGAGAATATTGCATTCTTTACGTTTGACGAATCTGCCAATCTTGCCCGCGAGCGCGGATCTTTTAAGGCCTTTCCTCAGTCTGACTTTGCGAAGGGAAAAATTCTAAGCCGCGACCGCGACTGGTACCGGGAAAATACAAAAAACCCGGATCGCTGGATGCAGCTGTTCAACAAAATAGCGGAGCACGGAATGCGCAATTCCCAGTTGCTGGCCATTGCTCCAAACACCTCTACGGCAATGCTCCAGGGTGCTTCTGCCTCCGTCACACCCGTGTTTAAAAGGTTTTATCTGGACAGCAACGGAAAAGGTTCTACTCCCATTGCGCCTCCGTTTCTTAAAGAGAAACGCTGGTTTTATATCGAGTTTCGCAATATAGACCAGATGGCTTATGTCAATGTAATTGCAACCATGCAGAAATGGATCGATACGGGTATTTCCATGGAACTCATTTTTAATCTGAATCAGGAAAACATAGATGCCAAATATATTTTTGACACTATTATGCATTCCTGGAAAAAAGGCTCCAAAGCAATTTACTATGTGAGAACAATCCAGAAAGATGGCTCCATTGCAGAAAAAGAAGAATGCGACAGTTGTGCCGGATAAGGAGAAACCCATGCAGTTAAACGGAAAAGAGAAACCAACCGGAAAGGAAGGGCATTCCATTCACGCCAAACGACTCTTCAATCCGGAGGGTAATGATAAATTAGAAGCGCGGAAAATTATTAAGGGGAATCCCACGAACCTTTTCAATCTGAATGATGTAAAATACCAGTGGGCCAACCGCGTCTACCGCTGGATGATGGGAAATTTCTGGATTCCCGAAAAAGTGGACTTGTCTATCGATGTTCTCGATTATAACAAAATATCCCCCAGCGAAAAACGCGCTTACGATGGCATCCTCTCTTTTCTCGTGTTTCTTGACAGCATTCAAACCAACAACATTCCGCAGATTGCCGAATATATTACAGCTCCGGAAGTCACCCTGGTTCTTTCTATTCAGGATTACCAGGAAGCCATTCACTCGCAGGCCTATGCATACCTGATTGAGACCGTTGTACCAAAAGCAAATCGCGAATCTGTCTATGAATTCTGGAGAAGTGACAAAATTCTTTATGAACGAAACAAATATATCGCAGAAATATATCAGGATTTTATAGACTATTCAAATGATCATAATTTTGCGAGAGTGATTATTGCAAATTATCTACTTGAAGGTCTGTACTTTTATAACGGATTCATGTTTTTTTATACTTTGGCCAGCCGAAGCCTTCTATCGGGAACTGCATCCATAATAAAATACATCAACCGAGACGAATTTTCTCACTGTATCCTTTTTGAAAATATCATCAAAGCGGTTCGAGATGAAAACCCAGGCCTTATTCAGGAAGATCTCATTTTCGATATGTTTCGCAAGGCCGTAGAGCAGGAAATCACCTGGAGCCAGTATATCATTGGCGAAGACGTTGTCGGGATTACCCATAAGTCTATTACAACCTACACAAAGTGGATGGCCAACGAAAGACTTAAAGCGATCGGATTTCCTCCCCTGTACGAAGGCTACAACGAAAATCCATACAAACACCTCGACAGAATAGCTGATGTGGGCGGCGAAGGCCACGTTAAAGGAAACTTCTTTGAAGCCACCGTAACCAGCTATAACATGTCTACAGCCATTGGTGGTTGGGATACATTTTAAGGCAACTACCCATTGCGTTATAGCCGGGTGCTGCAAACCCGCGCAAAGCCTGTCAGGGATTCTATTTTTTTATAGAATCCCTTCTTTTTTTGAAAAAAAATCTGAAAACAATCAAAGTTTCTCTCCAAAAAACACATTATATAGGTAAGTAAGCTCTGATAAAGTATGCCTTCGGCTCGCTTCGCGTTCAGAGCTTACTTCCGGTACATGGATGTACCGGCAAAACGCGGAGAAAACTCATGTTTTCGCTGCGTTTTGGAGCAAAACAGTGGGCTTTGCCCGTGTTTTGCGATCTGAATAAGTCCACGGAAGGACTTTTTCAGAGGATAACTAAGGACTAAAGCGGCAGGGGTAGCCGCTGCTCCACACACCACTCTCTGGGCAATGCCCGGAGTTTTTACTCCACAAATGAATGCTTGACAAGGAGACATCTCATGACAAACAGTACTATGACAAAAGCCGCTAAGAACAGCCCTGACATCAACAAAGAAAAAGAAAAAGCACTCGACGCAACTCTGCTCCAGATTGAAAAACAATTCGGCAAAGGAGCCATCATGAAACTCAATGGCGATACCATTACACAGGTACCTGCCATTTCTACCGGCTCACTCCCTCTCGATATTGCCCTAGGGATTGGCGGCGTACCGCGAGGGCGCATTGTAGAAATCTACGGCCCTGAATCTTCCGGGAAAACAACTCTCACTTTGCACATTATTGCGCAGGCTCAAAAAATGGGCGGTATGGCGGCCTTTATCGACGCCGAGCACGCTTTAGATCCTTCGTATGCTCGCCGCCTAGGGGTAGATGTAGACGAACTTCTCGTTTCTCAGCCAGACTCCGGAGAGCAGGCCCTGGAAATAACAGAGGCACTCGTTCGTTCCAACGCTCTCGATGTGATCGTAATCGATTCCGTGGCCGCCTTGGTACCACGCGCAGAAATAGAGGGGGACATGGGGGACGCCCACATTGGGCTTCAGGCAAGACTCATGAGCCAAGCCCTGAGAAAGCTCACCTCCTCTATCCACAAAACTAATACTATCGTCATTTTTATCAACCAGATCCGGATGAAAATTGGCGTTATGTTTGGCTCTCCGGAGACCACGAGCGGTGGAAATGCTCTCAAATTTTATGCATCTGTGCGCATGGACATACGCCGGGTAGAGACGCTGAGCAAAGGGGACGAACCAATCGGTAACCGCGTTCGCGTAAAAGTTGTCAAAAACAAGGTCGCCCCACCCTTCCGGAAGGCAGAATTTGACATCATGTTCAATCAGGGCATTTCGCGCGAGGCAGCCATTATCGACGAAGCATCTGAAATCGGGATTGTGAAAAAATCCGGAACATGGTATTCCTATGGTGAAACCCGCTTGGGCCAGGGCAAGGAAAATGCAAGACAGTTCCTTCTGGACAATCCGGAGCTGGGCAATATTCTCGAAAACAAAGTCCGCCTGTTCCACAATCTCCCCGTTGAGCCGGGGGCACCGGGCACAGAGCCAGATCCCGAACTGGCAGAAGCAAAAGCGAAGGGAGTTGCTGCCGATAGATTTGCGGCATCGCCAGACGAAGAAGCCGCAGAATAACCACAATCACGGGGCCCGGCAGGGCCCCGGGGCTTCGTGCTCCATATAAATCTCCCTTACCAAAATACTGGGAGGCAAAACTCGACACGATCATGCGGGAACATTTTCTTTCGCAAGCGGCACGACAATACGGAAAACGGCGCCGTCTGACTCGTTAAATGCTTCTATGCTGCCGTGAATTTTTTTAATAATTTCGCGCGCCAGGTATAATCCGATTCCCGTTCCGCTGTCTCCTTTCGATGTAGAAAAAATTTCAAACAGCTTACCCGGCAAAAATTCTTGAGGAATTCCACCGCCATTGTCGCGCAATTCAAGAACAACTTTTTCTCCTGATATTCCGTGCTGGATGTGAATCCGGGGGGAAGAAATATTATTTTCGCGAAACACGTCACGGGCATTGTTTATAATGTTGAGTATTACCTGTTTGAATTCGTTAGGATATCCGAAAACGCGGCATTCGTCCGATGGTGTATAGTCCAGTTTCACTCCATCCTGCTGCAACTGTACTTCAAAGATTTTAACGACATCTTTTATGGCATCGGCCAGAGAAAAAGTCACGCGATCTTTGCTCGGCTTAAAAAAGCTGCGAAAGCTTTCAATCGTGTCCGATAAAAAGCGAATCTGTCGCAAAATACGCTCGACTGAGCTATTGAGATGCGCTTCGTCGAGCTCCCCAAATTCCATAGATTCCGGCAGATCCTGCGCAATGATAGAAATTGAATTGAGCGGCTGTTTCCACTGGTGCGCAATGGCGCCGATCATGGTTCCCATTTCTGCCATTTTGGATTGCTGAATAAAGAGAGCCTGCTGGCTTTCTTTATACAGCTGGAGCTTTTTGACTTCTGTCATATCGTGAACCACAGTGATGATGATATCCTCGTTGCCCATGCGAATCATGCGAGCCATAGTGAGAGTATGTTTTTCTTCTCCATCGGCAGTCACGACTGTTTCTTCAATGTCGAGCTTACCCGTTGTGCGCAATATTTCTGCAAGCTTCATTGTCTCTTCCTGAGACCGGTGAATATTCATGGAGTCCGGATTCATGGAGCGCGCTTCGGAATGGGTAACCCCAAGAAGCTGGCAGGCAGCATCGTTGATCTCCAGAAAATTTCCCGGGCGACCATTCTTGTCAAATCCGTGCACAAAAATCGCATCCGGCGCGGAATTAAACAAAACCCGAAACTTTTCGTCGCTCTGGATCCGGGCGACCACCTCGTGCTCAATCTGTTCGGCAAGATTGCTGTTCATTTTTCGCAGCGACTTTTGGGACTGCACCTGTTCCGAAATATCGACATAAGCAATGACCACTCCATAGCCGGGAAGATCAATGGGCATAGCGCTCACAGAAATCCAAGTGATTGTATCAGACTTGACAATGCCCATAACAACATCGCGGACTGCTTGTTTTTCGCGCAGGGCAATAACGCTTGCATATTCATCTGTCGGCATAGGAGAACCATCGGGACGTAATATCTGCCATTCTTTACCGGCATAATTGCTGGCAAGGAGTTCCTCTTTGGTAACACCAAACAGTTTCTCGGATGCTTTATTGGCGTCAATAACCCAGCCAGCTTCGTCTGTCACGGTAATCCCAACGGGTAAAACATCGTACACGCTGCGCAGAAGTTTTTCCTGCTCTTTAATAAGAATCTCGTTCTTTTTTCGCTCGTTTATATTCTGCACCGTTCCGAGAATGCGGACTGCTTTTCCATTTTCGTCACGGACGAGAACCTTCCCGCGCACCTCAAGCCAGAGCCAGCCACCGTTAGCTTTACGAAACCGATACTGGTCTTCTATTACGTCGCGCTGCGAATTCATGGAGAAAAAGTGCTGGCGAATTCTCTCGCGATCATCCGGATGCACCAGCTGCACCCAGAAGTTAAAAGGAACCTCATTTTTCTCTCCCGTGTAGCCCAGCATGATAAGGCTGGAAAAATCTACAGTAATCTTCTGGCTGGCTGCGTCAATATCCCACAGACCCGTTTCGCTGGCCGAAAGAACAAGCTCCAGCCTTTCTTTAGTTTCCCGCAGAGCCTGCTGGGTAGTAACCTCAGTTGTAATATCTTCAAACGTTGCCACAGAACCAACCAGATCATCTTTTTCGTACAGGGGTCTCGCGTGCAGCCGCACCGAAAAAACAGTGCCGTCTTTGCGGCAAAAAGTTTCGGTCGTTATAAATTCTGGCTGGCCCGTAGTGAATGATTTGTAGACGGGGCATTCGGTAAGAGGCATCAGATTGTTAAAATGGTGAGCATGAAAAAGATAATGCGCAGATTTTCCCAAAACTTCTTTTTCTGAAAATCCCAGCATTTTTACAGCAGCCGGATTAATATGGGTTACTCTACCCCAATTATTAACAACATATAGTCCTTCGCCAATGGTACCCAGAATAGAGCGGAGACCATGGGATGAAATCAAATGCTTTCTGCTGCGGTAGTTGACATAATAAAATACTGCAACGGAAAAACCGGCCAGCGATAAAACTAGAAATAATATACTGAGTACCTGCATTTACTTACCCATTTATTCAAGGACCAAGATACTTGCTTTTAGCTCGCACGTGATCTCCGTAAGATTTTGAAAACTGATGTGAACCATCGCCCTTTACCACAAAAAACTTGTAGTCTGTTTCAATGGGATCCAGAGCAGCCCGCACGGCGGCAAGACCCGGATTGGCAATGGGCCCAGGCGGAAGACCTCTCACCTTGTAGGTGTTATAAGGCGAGTCAACTTCGAGATCCTTAAAATAGATACGCTTTTTCTGCTTTTCAAATGTGTACTGAATCGTTGCACAGGACTCCAGTGGATAATTTTGTTCCATTCTGTTGGCAAAAACGCCGGCAACCAAGGCCCTCTCTTCGGGAAGCACCGCCTCGCGCTCTACAATGCTCGCAAGTATAACGAGCTCATGCCTTTTTTGCGGATCGGCTGGAAAATCTTTGAGCTCTTTTGTTTTTGCAAAAAAAAGCTGGATCATCGTTTCTATAATTTTCTCTTTGGGGTAGCCAATGGGAATCTCGTAAGTTTCTGGAAACAGATAACCCTCGGTGGAAGCGGCAGGTATGGCGTATTTGCTCAGAATATCCTTTCGCGAAGCGTATTCCAGAAATTCCGCGCGCGAAGCAAAAAATCCTTTTTCGGTGAGTACGTCTCCAATCTGTCGGTTGTTGTATCCTTCGGGAATAGTAACGCGCCGCGTTTTAGTTTGACCACTCGTAATAATCAAGATCACTTTTTCTGCGCTCATGCCATCGTTCAGAGAATAAATACCCTTCTTGATAAAACGCTCCTTACCCATCAGCAGCAACTGGTAACGAAAAAAAGTGCGGCTCCGGATCAGATTTGCCTCTGCCAGAGCAGACGTAACAGCAGAAGGTCCCCACCCGCTTTTTACCATAAAATCGACGGAATGATCCCCCGTACCTGCAGGAGCAGTTTTAACCTGAAATAGAAAATAGATTGTAAGGAAACCTGTCAAACCAAGCACTCCCAGAATTAAAAAAAGTCGGCGCATGGTTTATCTATAACTGTCTTGACTACACGTAACCAATTTTTCAATGCATCAGCAGACGATGGTTCTGTACGCGCTCTGGCATTTTGTTTCCATTGGAATGATCGGATTGCTCTACTTCAACAACAAACCCCGTCCAATTGTATGATCAAAAAAATTCTTCCGGCCCTCCTCCTTATCCCGCTCCTGCTCATCCCGGCGTTTGCCGGTGCCGGTACCAGTGAACAGCTGATTCACAGCGTAGCCATGCGCGGCAGCCAAAGCATGCCCCAACTGCACGCATATCTGCGCGGCATAGAGGCCGACAGAGCAGGCAATACAAAAGCGGCACTTTCGTGGTATGCACGCGCGGCAGGAAGCTCTGCAAAGCCGGAATCCGCAGAAGCTTTCCTGAAAGCCATTCCACGAAAAAAATCCGCTCTATATAATGCTGCGTTACTTAAAGCAGCTAAAACAGTGCTCTATCAGGGAAAGCCAAATATTACCGTATCAATTTTAGACGAATTACAATTAGACAATAAGAGCCATTTCTATATACCATCTCAACTGCTGCGCATAGATGCTCTCGCCCAAACAGACATCTCGGAGGCTGTGAGTCTCTTCGAAAAACTATCCCGAGAATCCGAAAATCCCGAGATCTTGTTGAGGCAGGCCATACTCTCCGAGCGAAAGGGCAATACGGCAGAGGCAGCACAACTCTATCTTAAAACTCTCTCCTATCCGCAAAATGACTCCACGTACCTCCAGGCTGCGCGCGCGCTGTCAAATCTTCCCGCAACAGAAAAGGAAGCGATAGGAGAAAGACAAATTCGTTTGGCTGAATTTTACAGAATAGAAAAACAGTATGCAAAAGCAGAGGCGGAGATGCTGAAAGTACAGCCAGAACAACTCGAGAAAAATCTGCTGTATTACTATCTCAAAAATTACACACGCCTGCTCATAGATACGCGCCGCTACAGCAATGCCGTAAAGATAATTCGCCAGTGGGGAGCCGCCCTGGATGATTCTGACCGCAGCGCATTACTATCCGATGCCTCCGAAAGACTAATCAAACCAGACCGCTACGCGGATATACTTTCCATCGTCCCCGAAAAATATTCTGGCCGCGAAGCCATGTATAACCGCATCATCGCACTGTATAAGGAGAACGCGCCGTCGCGAGCAGCAGAAGCGCATTTCTTTTTGACGACTTTTGATAAGGACTCCTACTACGCAGACAAAACCTATTTTTCTGAGTGCCTGGATTATCTTCTCGCGAAAGATACTGCAAAGGCAACCGCCTGTCTGTTATCGCTGCGAGAGGCCACACGAGGCAGTTGCAGCGGCGGCAAGGCAAGGTTCCACTTAGCAAGACTCGCAGAAGAAAAAGGCGATTCAAAAGCGGCAGAAATTTTTTACAGGGAAGTATATCTCAATTCTCCGGGAAGCTACTGGGTTAAAGAATCTTTCGAGAAATCTTCTAAAGAATATGCTCCGTTCAAGGCAGGCGACTCTGTAGAAACACTGCGGCTTGCCGTTGCGCAGTCGGGCGGCAATGAGCAGTTTTTAAGAGAATACTTTTCTCTCAAAAGAAAGGACGCAGATTTTGCCGTAGACCCATTCTGGAAACAATGGGAAAAAGATTTGTCCCGCATATTTGAAAACGCAACGGAAGAGGAAAAACTTGCCGCTCTTTTTATTGCCGCAGACCAGTACAACGAAGGAATGGCTCTGCTTCGCCACACACCGGCAGATAAAAAATATCTCATGCTGTACCAAGTTGGCAAATGGCAAAACAGCACTCTGCGCAAACATTACTATTTGCGGGAGTATCTAAAGGCAAAAAAATTTCAGCCGGACATATTTTTCATGAGCCGGGAAGCCATAGAATCTTTTTATCCCGTTCCCTATCGCGAACACGTTAAAGAAGCCCATCAAAAATACAATGTCGATGAAGCTCTTGTATACGCGATCATGAAACAGGAGTCCATGTTTAATCCACGGGCCCGCAGCTATGCCGATGCAAGAGGCCTGATGCAGTTGCTGCCCTCCACAGCAAAAGCTCTCAATCACCGGGAAAAAATACCCGGACTGAATCTGTATCGCCCCCGCGACAATATTCTGCTCGGTTCCAAATTCATTTCCGATCTTTTTAGTCATTATTCGCCGCTGCCCGAAAAAATGGCCGTTGCTTATAATGCAGGACCGGGTCGGCTCCGGGACTGGAACCGCGTGTATTCGGGCGATATTTTTTACTTTATTGAGCAGATTCCGTTTCAGCAGACTCATCATTATGTGAAGGTAGTCCGCAGGGAATATGACCGCTACGCGTATCTTCTCGATTATTATTACCAATAGAAACCAAATGGTATTTGCGCAACAAATCCGCTCTCGCGTTTTTCTTGAGCGCATTCCATAAATTGCCGTGGTAAAAGACAGAAAGCCAGCTTCGCTCTAATCCTGTGTGTATGCTTATCGAAAGCGGAAGATGGCCAGAATACGCGGCCAGCTCTACCTCCCAGAAAAAATAGGGCAGTTCTATGGGACAGCCCAGTATTTCTGAGAAGGCGTTCTGCCATTTTTCTTTGTCCGTTCCAAAATCTCTCAGCATGGCTACTGCCGTGCACGTACTGATTGTAATCTCCATATATTCTATAATGTGTTTAGAATTTCAGTTTTTCCGATTTTCTATAAAAAAAATTAGTAAAATCTGAACGCGAAGCGAGCCGTAGGCAAAAAGTACCTCCGTGGATTTTTTCAGAGCTTGCCATATTATTGACGCACAATTTTCACAAATTTTTATAGGCCTTGACCCATATAATTCTATGTGGTGGCAGCGGTACAAGACTCTGGCCATTTTTGAAGTGCAGGTGGGTTAATAATCTTGGCGAAGACAACAAAGCTAAGGAAGCCCTACGCGGGCAGCGCATGCAGCCAGAAGGGAAAACTAACAGCCAGAGAAAAGCCCCGCCCTTTTAGCTGTTTTCGCTGGTGTATAAGGCTCCTGGACACCCCCTACCGATGAACTATTTGAGCATGCGCAGTGGTGCCGTAAAATTGTTATTGCTTCAAAATTAAAATTTTACGGTGGGAGCAGTACCTATCGCTTTTTCATTCTCGACGGTGAAAGTTGGCTTTTCCTTAAAGCCAAATGCTTTAGCCGTAAAAACCTGTGGAAATTTGCGCGTGTAGGAATTGTAAGCAGCTACCGCTTCTATAAAACGTTTTCTCTCAACGGCGATTCTGTTTTCCGCACCTTCTAACTGGGCAGACAAATCGCGAAAATTTTCACTCGCTTTGAGATCGGGATACTTTTCCACTACAACCATCAGGCGGGAAAGGGCGGATGTCATGGCTCCCTGGGCCTCTGAAAATTTCTGCATGGCTGCTGGATCATTGATCATCTCGGGTGTCAATTGAACAGAGCCAACGCGCGAGCGGGCATCCGCAATGGCTGTCAGGGTTTCTTTTTCGTGAGTAGCGTAACCCTTGACCACTTCTACGAGATTGGGAATTAAATCGGCCCGGCGCTGGTATACATTGATCACCTGAGCCCAGCTCGCTTTCACGTTTTCATCGAGATCTACCATCCGGTTGTACCCGCAATTGCTGAGTGTAAGACTTGCCAGAACGACTATCCATAATTTACGCATGGATCATATTTCCATATTGAATTATATTGCCAACTTTTTTTATCTGGTCGCGCACATCTATCATTCGCCTTGCATAAATCAAATTGTCTTTTGGGGTTGACAATCAGAATCTTGTCAGGCATTCTGCTTCAACATTCTGTAAATCTTGTCTTGAAGGATGCATATGAACAATATACGATGGGCAGACAAATTAAAAAAAGAGCTTATTGCTTCGCAAAAAATCTTTCACTTTTTAGCCCACTGGCTTATAGAACATATCATTGGACATGACAAAAAACTCGGTAAATGTTTGAACGAACAAGGAGTACTATAATGAACATCAACAAAAAATTATTAATGCTATTTGCCCTGTTATCCGCTGTAGTTTTAGGTTGCAATAAACAACCAGAAATGGTCCAAGGTAGAATTGTCTTTATGGTCGGAAATGTAACCATAAACGGAAGCCCCGCGAAAGCAAAGAACATCGTGTCTACCGGGGATGTCATTACAACTGGATTAAATTCCAAGGTTGATATTGTATTTCAGGATACAAACATTGTGCGTATAGGCGCAGATTCGCAGGTTACCCTCGATTTCCTGAACAAAAAAGCTTCAATCCAGAAAGGTTCTTTCGCTGCCGTTTTAAAGGGACTAAAAGAAAATCAGGAATCTGGCTTCCATATTCAAACACCCGTAACCGCTGCGGCTGTTCGGGGGACAACATTGTATACAGAAGTGCTCGACCAAGATCGCACGTATTTTTGTGACTGCAATGGCATTATTGAAGTTGAAGGAAAAAACGGGGAAGCCAGACAATTGCTCCAAGCTTCACACCACAAAGCCCTTCTCTTTCAGAACCAAGCGGGAGTCGTGAATGTAACCCCGTCTACTCTGCTCAACCACACCGATAAAGAACTGGAAGAACTTGCCCAAAAAATTGGGCAAAACATTGACTGGAATTCAATTCCCGGCAAATAGGTCTGGTAATATACAGCAGAAAAATCTTGACGCTCTGAATCCACTATTCCCTCTGGCCTTACACTTGCCCAGGTGGTGAAATTGGTATACACGCAAGCTTGAGGTGCTTGTGCCGGTTTACGGCGTGGGGGTTCAAGTCCCCCCTTGGGCACAGATTTTCTATTTGGCAACTGAAGCGTGAAAACTCACCCAAAACTGTTGAGTCCGTGCACTCCCCAAAGCCCTCCGGGGAATTTTAATACAAAGAAGACTCTAACTCGTGGCTGGGAAACTTCTGCTTAAAAAGATTCTTCCACCGGGCTGCGTCCTCATCCAGATTATTGAAATAAGCTGCATGATTCAGGTAAAAAAGAATTTCGGCAGAAAAAATTCCACTGTCTTTTTCGGAGATAAATGCATTCAACCGTTGCTGGGCCTTCTCAAACTGGTTCATGCGCAATAAAGAATCTGCCTCAAGAACAATGGCTTGGTGCTCCTGCTGCGTTCCCTGAATTTTGGGCAAAGACAACACGTTTGCTGTCTGCACGTAATTTTCTTTGCCATACCAAGCCATGCCCAGCCACAGAATTTCCTGAGCATTTTGAGGTTTAGATAAATCGCGAATTACGTCATCGTACTTTTTGCCCGCCAAAAGTAGTTCGTAGTCTTTTTTGACATCTTTTTTCTTCTCGTTATTTTTGTCTTCCTGCACTGGCTTAACGGTGTTCTTAGAAGGCATAGCCGTTTTAGCGCGCACACCCGCTGCCTGAACGGGAGTCCGGTTTTTATTGACTAGGGAAGAAGCGGGAGATTTAGCTGTTTCTGTTCTAAGAGCAGCCACCGTTTTTTTGGCAGGCCCGCGCAGGCGAACCTGTGTATTGCTTTCCCTCAACACAATAAGACTTTTGGCACTAAGCTCAATCGTATCTGTCTCCATGAGCGAAGAACCTATAGCAAGCGGAATCTTTTTCCCGGCAGAGATGACAGATGCCTCGCCCGTTTTAAACTCCACGGTAAAATCTGCGAATAAACTCGCTGGAAAAAGCGCAAGAATAATGGCTGTTGTGTTTAATCGTTTCATGCGGTCATAATACCCTGCTCCCTCATTTGTCAAATGATTATTTTCCTGCTTGTATGCAACCCGGAGACA
>DYPL01000033.1:5338-25032 GCA_020719945.1 Turneriella parva | reverse complement strand
CATCGTTTCGGGTGTAACCATGAATGGGAATCTTACAGGGGATTAAGAATGATTACGCTACAGAATAGTTTATCGAATAGAATACCCAATGGAAAAAAATTCGCAGTAGAAATATCTTAATTTCACAATTGCCAAAAGGATAATAAAATAATGAAAACACCAAACTCAATACATACACTCAAATCACTAAAAAAATCGATCTTTCTGATCACAGGCCTTCTGCTGCTGAACTCCTGCACGGGAGAGGCCGTGTTCTCTCCTTTGGTCAACACGCGGTTAGAACTCATCCTGAAAGGTACATACGAATCCAATAATCCCGCAGACTTTGGCGCACTCTTTGAAGACGACGGTTCCATCAAGCTGCGGTCCACTTATTCAAGCTCTGCCATGGAAACAACTTGGAATGCTGTAACCAAAGACGATCTAAAATGGTATATCGACATTGCAGAAATCCGCATCTCCACGCGCACGGACGATTTCTCCGGAGACGACCCGGAAACGTACTGGTCTCTGTTTGCGCGCGACCGCATGCTCATGTGCTCCACCTATAACAGCAACGAGTCGGGCAAAGAACTGGACAGCTGCCGGGAGAAGGATGGCATCTCTCAACTTGCCAATTTTTTCAGCAATGGAATTTCTTACCCCGCCTCGGATATAGGCCAGGGAACCTATAAGCACATGGCCATTTATTTTCGCAAGCTCATCACGTCGCCCGCATACTCTTTTGCCTTGGATGGAACCTCTGCCGATATGCAGGAGGTCAACTTTGACAACCAGCCCGTGAACGGATACAATGTTCTCTCTCTGATGCAGGATTCCCCCGGGGGAGACGGCGAATCGCTCCTGTTTCCACTTCACAACAACAATCTCAGCCTGCCCGTCACCAACGATGGCAAACCTTACGTTATTGAAACGCGCATTTTTTTAAAAAACCTGATGATGAAACACACGGCTAAAACTTCTTCTGGCTGGCTTTCGTTTATATCCCCCTCTGACTGGGCAGAAAACCATTTGTACGACACCGATTCTAATGCCGGAAAAGTGGGCGGCAATGTGCTCATGACGGCCCGCCTGTACTACCCCGACAATGTGGGGTCCATAGAAGCAACCGGTGGGACTAACGGTGAATATATTGTTGTCGTCCCGGCTGGCTCCACCTTTACCCCCACTACTGAACTCCCCTATGCTGCAACAACAGCCGACCATGGGATTATCACCAACCTGCCACCCGGTACGTATGACGTATACGCAACCTGCGATAAAAATAAGATGCAATGTACGACAGATGGCGGTGCTACTTTAAATGATTGTAGTGCAGGGTCCGGAGTGGCTGGTCAAGATGGCTTTCCAGAAACAAAATCCACTACAGCGTGCGCTACAAATGTGGCTGTGACGGCAGGTGCCACAACGAATTCCAATGGTTGCACCTGCCCCTGACAAAAGGTTGACAGCTCCGGCAACGGGTATAAGCAGGCGGTATGGCTCTCTCGAAAGAAAGCATCGGAAAAGAACTCACCGCGTTTCCTTTCACGATTGAACGCGTAAAAGTGAAAGAGTTCCTCTCCGCCATTGGAGAAACCTCGCCCATCTTTCACGATCTGCAGGCTGCGCAGCAGGCGGGCTTTCGCGACACGCCCGTTCCGCCCACTTTCCAGACCAGTGCTCTGTTCTGGGGCTACCCCGATTTCTGGAAAGACATGCAGTCTTTGGGTATAGACATTAAACGATTGCTTCACCTTAAGGAAGAATATACCTACCACCAGACTTTATATCCCGGAGACGTACTCGACTGCCGCGTAAAAGTGTCCGATGTAAAAACCGGCAAAATGGATATAGTCACCTTTGAGACTGTATTCTTGCGCGAAGGAACGCCCGCCATTACTGCACTCATGACAATCGTGGTACCCCCGGAGGTGTCGCATGGATAAAATTCCAGAAGCTGGATTCGTCTTTCCATTGTATACTATCGGCACTGTCAGCCAGATGGATCTGGTTCGCTATGCGGGCGCTTCGGGCGATTTTAATCCAATCCACAACGATCCAGAATACGCGCGCGAAGCGGGCCTCAGTGGAACCATTGCCCACGGAATGCTCATCAAGGCCTATATGGGTCGTTTTCTATTGCAGCATTTTCCTCTGTCTGCTCTATCGTCTTTTTCTTCCAAATTTAAAGCCATGACAAAGCCCGGCGAGACCATTGAAATTCACGGCACCGTAAAGAAGAACGACGCGGCAAACGGCATTTTAATTCTGTCCATAGAAGTGCGCAACCAGGCGGGCGAAACCAAAGCAACCGCAGAAGCAGTAATACGGATATGAATATTCCCATCACGATAACGCCCGAAAGGCGCAAAGAAATCCTTTCTCAGTTTTTGACCGCCCCCATTTACGTCGTCGGGGATCTCATGTGGGACGAATACATTCGCGGAGATACTGGTCGCATTTCTCCCGAAGCCCCTGTTCCCGTTGTTCTGGTTCAAAACGACGAGAGACGCCCGGGTGGAGCCACCAATGTGCTCAAAAATCTGAGGGAGCTTGGCGTCCCAGCCGGTGTTCTCTCGGTAGTGGGAGACGACGAAAATGGTCGCTCCATGAAGCAGACTCTCGATTCCTGGAATCTTGCTGATAACGATCTCATTGCCATGCCGGACCGACCCACCTCCATTAAAACCAGAATTATCGCGAGAAACCAGCAACTGCTGCGAATAGATCGCGAAAACGCAACCGCTATTTCGGAAAACCTTGAAAACGCAGTGATAGAGACGGCGCGAAAAAAGATGCCGCTATATAAAGGAATCATTCTTTCCGATTACGACAAGGGGCTGCTCACTCCCCGCGTCATTAAAGCGCTCATTGAAATAGCCACAACTCATGGAATCCCCGTTGCCGTAGATCCACAGGTTCGCCATTTTGCGGAATATAAAGGAGCAACGGTAATGACCCCCAACGAGAAAGAAGCATCCGAGGGAGCAAAAATGTCGTTTCCAAAAACCGATGCAGATTCGCAGGCCATTGGAGAGAAAATCATGAACGATTTGCAACTCGACCATCTGCTTCTCACTCGTTCGCAAAAGGGAATTGCACTGTTTGAAAAAACTGCAGAACCGTATCTCGTGCCAGCCCTCGCAAGAGAAGTATACGACGTAACAGGCGCAGGCGACACAGTAATCGCCGTATACACGGCGGCCATTGCATCTGGAACCAGCAGGCACGAAGCCGCAGAAATTGCCAATATAGCGGGCGGCATTGTTGTCGGAAAATTTGGAACAGCCACGGTAACGGCTGACGAGATTATCCACTACCCGAACTATTAATTACAGGAGAAAATTATGAAGAGAAAACCAGTCATTGCAGCCAATTGGAAAATGCATTTAACGAGAAAAGACGCCGCAGAACTTGCTGGCGCCGTACTCAAAGAAATTAAAAACGGAGACGCCAAAGAGATCATTTTGTTTCCGTCGTTTCTGCAGATATCCACCGTTGCAGACGTTGTTTATGGAAGCAATGTAGGCATAGGCGGACAGAACCTGTATTTTGAAGAAAAGGGGGCCTTTACGGGCGAAGTAGCTGCCTTTCAGCTTCTCGATGCGGGCTGCTCCCATGTCCTCATTGGCCATTCGGAGCGCCGCCACTATTTTCAGGAAGACTACGAAACCGTGAATCGCAAGGTTAAGCGGGCTCTCGATTCCGGACTGCAAGTTATGCTGTGCGTGGGGGAAAGCCTCGAGGAAAGGGAAAATAATGTGACAGAAATGGTGGTAGTTGACCAGATAGAGAGTGCGCTGCAAAATGTTGACCCGTCCAAACTTGCGCGCATGACCATAGCCTATGAACCCATTTGGGCAATTGGCACGGGCAAAACAGCAACCCCGCAGGATGCAAACCACGTCCACAGCATTATTCGCAAGGCTATCCGTCGCCTCTTTGACGACAACATGGCATCAGAAATGCGCATTTTGTACGGCGGCTCTGTAAAAGCGGACAACATTCGCGAGCTCATGGCGCAGGAAGATATTGACGGAGCTCTCGTAGGCGGAGCATCGCTGAAAGCAGATTCTTTCATCGACATAGTCAACTACGAAAAATAAACACTATTGCTGATATTTCAAGCAAAAACCACAGAATATCAGCAATACACGGCCTCATATGAATGGCATAGTATTTGCATCAGTAAGGCAATCAGGCGGATAAAAATCCGCAAACAGGAGTAATGAAAATGAAGGCAGAATCACCAAAAGATTTAATAGACAAGGCACATGCCGAGGAAATAGAATTCCTCGACGTTCGTTTTACCGACATGCTCGGACAAATGCAGCATTTTACTATGCCCATGCATTCCATGGAAGAAGAAATGTTCACGTTCGGGATTGGTTTTGACGGTTCCTCTATCCGTGGCTGGAAAACCATCAACGAATCAGACATGCTCGCAAGACTCGACTACACGTCTGCATATCTCGATCCATTCTTTCAGCACAAGACACTGGCCGTAATCGCGGATATTTACGATCCCAAAACACTCGAGCCATACAACCGCGATCCGCGCTATATCCTCAAGAAAGCTATCCAGTATGTAAAAGATACCGGAATTGCAGACACAGCTTACTTTGGCCCGGAAGCAGAATTCTTCCTCTTTAACGATGTTCGCTTTAACCAAGACATGAACCAGGGCTTCTACTTTATCGACTCTGACGAAGCAGAATGGAACATGGGCCGCGAAGAAGGTCCAAACCTCGGTTACAAAGTCCGCAGAAAGGGCGGTTACTTCCCGCTTCCTCCTAACGACCAGTACCAGGACGTTCGCTCCGAAATGCTCCACCTGCTCGAAAAAATGGGCATTAAGACAGAAAAGCAGCACCACGAAGTAGCTACAGCCGGCCAGGCAGAAATCAACCTCGTCGTGGACGAAGCCCTTCGCATGGCAGACAAAATGCAGCTTTACAAATACGTCGTTAAAAACGTAGCAAAAGAAGCAGGCCTCACAGCCACGTTTATGCCAAAACCGCTCATTGGAGACAATGGATCCGGTATGCACGTACACCAGTCCCTCTGGAAAGACGGCCAGAACTTGTTCGCTGGAAACCAGTATGCTGGTCTCTCCGAAATGGCCATGAACTACGTTGGTGGTATCCTTTCCAACGGCCCGGCTCTGCTCGCGTTCACCAACCCAACTACCAACAGCTACAAGCGTCTGGTTCCAGGATTCGAAGCTCCGGTAAACCTCGTGTATTCTGCACGGAACCGCTCAGCTTCCATTCGCGTGCCCATAGCCGTTTCTTCTTCTCCCAAGGCAAAGCGCATTGAGTTTAGAACTCCAGATGCGGCAGCCAACATTTATCTCGCCCTGGCAGCCATGCTGATGGCAGGTCTCGACGGCGTTAAAAACAAAACTAACCCGGGCGAACCCGCCGACTTCAATCTGTACGAAGCTCCAGAAGAAATCAAGAAAAACGTTCCGCGCGTTCCTGCCAACCTGACCAAAGTTCTCGATGCACTCGAGAGCAACCACAAATGGCTCACGGAAGGAAACGTATTCGACGAGGACTTCCTCGAAGCGTACATTGGTTACAAGCGCGAAGAAGTAGAGCAAATCGTAAACAAGCGTCCTCACCCATACGAGTTCGTTCTGTATTACGACTGCTGATTAAGGTGGCGGGGGAGCGCCCCCGCGCCTCAACCAAAATGCCCTGCGGGCACCACCCTGCCTCTTAACGGTTTTCGCTCACGCTCAAACCGGAGGCAGGTTTTTTTGTTTTCGGCTCCCCCCTTCGCTTTCCATTTTTTTTGCCAATAACAGTCAAATAGATTACATTGGCAAAATGATACGATTCAGCGCAGTGTTTTTAACTCTTGCCCTTGCAGCCCTCCACGGATTTGGCTACGAGGCTGTAAAAATTCAAACAATAAAAAACGGCAAACAATATCAGTTCTCTTTTAATATTGAAAAAGGCTATGGCGTACAGCGCGACGGCGAGCACAAACTGGATATTTACCGCCTTAAACCGGGCCACGAAAAGGCCACCACCCTGCGCGAAAAAATACAGAAGTACGGAGAAAAAATTGCGTCGCTGCCAAAACTTTCGGGAACCATAGCAAGAGAAGATAAAGAATACTTCTCCACCTTAAAGTCTGTTTCCGTGCCCTCTTCTGCAATAGCACCCGGTACATATGTTTTGCAGGGAAGAATTCTCTTCTGCTCTTTTGCAGATAAATTCTGTTCAGCCCAAAGCGTTGGCAAAATATTGCCTTAATGAGAGACTCCAGACAACTTCCCAGCGTTGCCTTTCTGATTTCAGGGCGTGGAAGCAACATGGTGGCCATCATCAAGAAAGTTAAAGAAGGCAAATTAAAAATTAAACCTGCTATAGTTTTTAGCGATAACCCGGGTGCAGATGGATTAAAATCTGCCGAAAAGGCCGGCATACCTGTTTCGGCATTCACCCCCGCAGATTTTCCCACCCGCGAAGACTACGAAAACACTCTCGTCAATACTCTTAAAAAACACGGTACGGAATGGGTGGTTGCCGCTGGTTACATGCGGCTGCTCAAAAAACCCGTTATAGAAGCGTTTCCCGGAAAAATTCTCAATATTCATCCATCACTGCTACCCGCTTTTGCGGGCCTAAACGCCCAGCAGCAGACAATAGATGCCGGGGTAAAAATTACCGGCTGCACGGTCCATTTTGTCGATATGGGCATGGACACCGGCCCCATAGTCATGCAGACCGCTGTGCCCGTAGAAGAAACCGATACAGTGGAATCCTTATCCCGCAAAATTTTACACGCCGAACACGACACATACTGGCGTGCTATTAAAAAGGTAGTTTCTGGTTACGAAGTGCGCGGTCGCACGGTTGTTTTTAAGTAGCCTTGTCCAAGCCACAGCAAAAGTCCACTGAATTCCGGTATAAGCCCGCAGTGCTTTGCAGCAAACCGCTCTCGCGCAGTTGTTATCTGGCTTTTTCGCCAGAATATTTTTTCTACCTCCGCCCGGGTGGGTCGCCTTTATATCTTCCCCAAATTGCGAACCATCCGGGCGAAGGCCAAGGACAACCGGCAGGGAAGGGCGCAACGTGATATGTACAGTTATGCGTCGGTCCGCGCCTTTACTCAAGTTCTATTTCCAGTGACTCTATCGAGCCACCGACATAAAATATGTTGATAATTTTTCCCGTAAGCGGAGCCACACTTTTCTTTTTCAAATCTATGACTGAATCTTCATTTGGGTAGAATTTTTTGATTTTAACCGACAAGGGCTCATCCTCGCCCATTTCAACAGCGATGCCTTCGTCGTAGGCTTGTCCCGGCACCGGAATGGAATACTCGGCTTCAAATTTTCCAGTCTCCCTCCAGCAAGCCTCACAAAAAGCCAATTGCATTGCTACTAGAAGCGCAAGTGCCGGATTGTTTTGTAAGTCTCCATCGCCTATAATTCCGGCACTCGCAGGATCCTTTTTCAGTTGTTCAATCAAGGCTCTCTGTTGCTGAATCCCCATTGGCGAAAGTTCCTTTTCCGGTCCGACATCTTTCAGCTGGGCGGCTTTCAAACTCAGGGTTTTTCCCTTCCATGTTGTGTTAATTCGTACCAATGCTTCCTCTAATTTCCGCTTTTTTGCCTTTTGCTGCACTTCGGTATCATCGTAATTTTGCCTGAAGGTTCGGATCTGACCTATGAGTCCGAGGAGGGTCGCGGAATCATCCGCATATGCGGATTCTTCAGAAGAACTGACTGGTTGTTCTGATTGTGCCTGAACAGACCCTATGACCCAAATGGAGAAGGCGAGTAGTATCAATTGGTGTTTTTTCATTTTATTTCCTCTTGCATTTTTTGACTCAATAACCGTGGCCCAATGAATGGATAGAAACGTCCTTTTCCGTCTTGAGGGAATACCCTCGGGCATTGCACTCTGTTTTAAATTGATCAAGAAGTTCCTGGTACCATTTCTGCTTTTCGGGAAAAACATAATCAATGTTTTCTATATTACCTGCTGAAAAGGGAATCTCCCATCGACTCATATCAGGAGTCCAATGCCAATTTTACAAAACCCATTTACTTTGTCATGCAGATTTTCATCGACTCATTTCAGGAGTCCATTGCCGACCTGACAAAAGTTATGATCTACTCCGGGCTTACGGAAAAAGAGTTGAGCAAGAACGGTTTGCTATAAAATAAGAACAGCAAGCCCACAGCAGGTGCACGGACAAAAGATCTGCAGCCACCTCTAACGACAAAATAACCCCTGCCGGCGGCGACGTACCCCGCGCGCAGCGCACACCCCTGAACCTTTTAAATACAGATTTGGCTAACAAACATGGTAGCGCATAAAGTGGACACCAGCGCAAATCCATAGTAAATTATTATCTATGAACCCCGGCCAAATCCGAGATCTCCTGCAATATTATGCGCCCAAATCGGCCAACCTGAAAAAAATTGCAGCATTTCTGAAAAAGCACAAGAGAATCCTGCTGACCACCCATGCCGGCTGCGATCCTGATGGCATTGGGGCCCAGATTGGGTTGTGGTATCTCCTCAAAAAAATGAATAAAGACGTTGTGGTTGTCAATAACGACCGCATTCCTGAATACCTGGAATTTGCTCTTCCTCAGGATTCGGAGTTTCGCATTCACGTCTATAACGACTACAAAGATAACGATCAAATCGATGCCTTAAAGCCCTTGGTAGACAAGCGCGCCATTTTAATTGTAGACAGCTCGGAACCAAAGAGATCCGGCGAGGTTGCCACTTTGCTTCCTTTCGATACCGCTGCGTGGTTGAGCATGGACCACCACATTGTTCCCGAAGCCCCGCATTTTGTGTCCGATACATCCTACTCTGCCACCTGTGAATTTGTGTGGGATCTATACCAGTACCTTCGCGAACCCATCAGCGAAAGCGCAGCTCTGGCCCTTTACACTGGCCTTGTTGCCGACACTGGAAACTTTCGCTATCCTAAAACATCCCTGCGCTCTCACATGGCAGCCGGTGATTTGCTGCAGTACCCTCTTCCGACCGACGAAATCTATCGCCATATCTTTGAATCCCACGAAACCGACAGGCTTAAATTTCTGGCTCGCATTTTACGTAAAGCCGTTATCGATAAAAATCTCGGTATTGCCGTAGCCATGATCAAAAAGAACGATTTGAAGGGTCTGGAACTCGGCAAATCGCCTACCGAGGGCATTGCCAACTTTATGCTCGCCGTTAAAGGAATCCACATTGCTGCCGTTATGACCGAGACGCGCACCGGACAGCTCAAAGCATCCATGCGCTCCCGTGGCGACTACAATGTTCAGGAAATCGCAAAGCAGTTTGGCGGCGGCGGCCACGTGAATGCATCTGGTCTCAAGGTAGAGCAGCGGTTTGGCAAAGTCTCCCGACAATTACTTCGCTCCATTCGCGAATACGCACAGAAGAATAAACGCACTTGACGAAGCCAATCAGCATAACGCTCTGACGCATGGCCTACCTATCTTCTGCCATTACCAACAAAAACGACGACGATCCCATTTTGGAGTTAAAAACAATTCCCACGGAATCTCTCGAAAAAACGGTCATTGCGAACCTACCTTTTTACGTTGCAAACGGCCAGGAGCTTTTGGCTCTTTCCATGAAAAAACTGGAGGCCATGCGCGAAGGCCATTCTTCGTCCGAAAAACCTCCCGCTCTATTTGTTCAACCATTAGATCCCTACCGCATTACATGGCTACAGCGCCACAAGCGCTATCTTGCATTTCTTCGCGAAAGTTTTATCAACCTGCCAGATGGCGGTGGCATGCTCTGGATGTCCCGCCGTTACCGTCGTGAGCTGCCGGCAAAGATAAGCGTGGCAAGCTACGGCATGAACCTGATACGCTTGGCACAGGCCAAGAATTACAGCCTTTTTATTGTTGGCGGAAAAGATACAACTCTTGAAAAGCTGGCTGCCAATCTGCGCCGCTCCTTTCCTGCTCTGCGCATCGTCGGCAAACACCATGGCTTTATGAAGGGTGAAGCCCGCGAAAGAGTATTGCAGGCTATTCGCAAAACAGATCCCCATATCATTTTTATTGGCCTTGGACACCATGCCGGACTGCGCTGGACTCTCGAGAACAGAGACAGGCTTCGCAACGCCATTGTGCTCAATATTTCTGGAGCTCTCGATACTCTTGCGGGAGAAAAGAAGAAAGCGCCCGACTATTTTGCAGAGCGCGGTTATACGTGGCTCTGGCGCTCCATCAATCGCCCTTGGAGATGGCATCGCCTCATCCTCGTGATTCGCTGGGTTTTCCATTCTCTCTGGGTATATTTGCGCCATAAACCGCAAACAACTTGACGTTCCGGTAAAACAATTCACTGTACCCCATGCGGCTGGCTTTCCTTTATCTTCTACTGGCCACAGTTGTGTTAGCCATAGACCTCCCACACCCAACCGAGGTTCCTCTTGGACTCAGCTTTGACGGCAGGGTTCTATGGCTTGGAGACGCGCGAACAAGAGAATTGCACGGATACGACACGCAGGAAAAACGCTGGCTACCCGTCCAGATGATTCAGACCCCCCGCCTGCGCGGCTTTACCTTTTTGCACCCCGTACTGATTGGCGTGATCCCCGGATATATTATCAAAATCAATCCTGTCATTGCGGACATTGTAGAGCGCCATCCCATGCGCATCAACGATCCGGTTTCTGTCGCGGTAAACAAAAACCTGCTTTACGTTTACGACCGCGAAACGGGCAGACTTTTTCGCTATACTCTTCCCGGTTTTGCGGAAACGGGAAGCGTTCAACTGCCTGCGCTGGAATTCCGGGGAATGACCTGGCGCAACGATTTTTTATGGATGGTCGCAAAAGACGGCAAAGCCTATAAAATACAACCCGATACGGGCGAAGTAATTTCTTTTCTGCCGCTGCCACCCAATTCTTACAGCATTACATTCATAGATGGACTGCTGCACGCAGCCAACCCCGAGGGAATCCGCGAAGTAAATTTTATCAGCACAGAAAACTACACGGCCTCTGATCGCCAAACTTGGGAAGCAGAAGTCGATATTGCCTTTAGCTCTCTCTGGAGCGAAACCCAGAAAAAAGATAACCCGGCACGCAGCGTTTCTTTTTCTGCACTGCGAATGGACGAGCGCGTCCGCATTATCAATCCTGTCATAGGTCACTCGCGCCTGCGTCGCGGGGAAGCCGGTTTTTCCATAGACTGGAACGACAATGGCAGCGAAACAATCACTCTTCTCTTTCGTTCTGAATCGTGGTCTACGATTTATCTGTTTCACAAAGCCAACATGGAACAATATTTTCAAAAGAATGAAATACCAGATTCCGTGCTACATTTTACCAATCGACGGACGCTACGGGAAACATGGTCCAAAGAACTTGCCGTCCCTCTTAAAACCTGGGAGAAGGAAAGAACCAACTCTCATCCCGTCTACGCCGTTGCGCGGGTTCAATCGTTAGGACTGGAAAAAGAAGCTCAGGTGTACTTTTTGCGGGAACTCGGCATTCCCGCCCGGACTGCCGTTTTTCTGGATCTGCGTCAAAAAAGCACATTGGAACTGTTACAATTCTATGTCCCACCCGTTGGCTGGATAACCGTCACCCCGGAATACAAGCTGCTCTCACCCAAAGAATTCCCCGTGTCTTCTCAATATCTGGAACTGTATGTTCCAGAAAGCGTAACGGGCCGCCCTGCTCCCAACAATGCCGAAGGAGCCATAATACCCATACGCCAGGCTGTTCGCGTGCAATCGATGCGGGTAAATGAAGTGCGCGGAGAATAAAAAAATACTCGACACCAGAGAACCGCTCAGGAGGCATGGAGCCATGCGCGACATTATTAAATTAGAATCCACAGCAGGAACAGGCTTTTTCTACACCACCACCAAGAACAGAAAAACCCAGACAGAAAAATTGCAGGTAAAAAAATATGATCCTAAAGCCCGCAAGCATGTTCTGTTTGTAGAAAAGAAAATCAGCAAATAATTCAGACGTTTACTCTTTAGTTCAGGAACTGTTTCGACGACAATCAGGGTAAGCAAACTTAGAGGCAGGACATACTATGAAAAAAACAGTGATTGCAGCCATTGCGGCAATACTCTTTGCAGGCACGGCCTATTCCGTCGACGAATCCCTGAGCAAAGGGAAAAACACAGAGATTCAGAAATCTGTAGAGCTAGACAAAACAGAAAAAGCACTCGATGAGCACATTAAAAAGCTCGGCGAAATGCTCCAGCGGTACGACAAACTCCAGAATATTGACGTTAAATATACTCCTGGGCAGACCATTTTCACGAAAGGAGATGGATATATTGAGCTCATCAGCTACAATTTTATTCCAACCTCTTTCTCATATGGAAAACCGGTCGGCACCAAAGAAAAACGACTGAGACTTTTCTTTAGCGGTGAAACCCTCACCAAAATGGAAACTGAAGTAATGGAGCAGGACTTTCTTCGCCAGACCAAGTTCTACAGCAAAGTAGTGGATCCATCCCCTACCGACGCGGAAGTAAACGACATCACAATAACTACCAGTTTTAACGATGCCAAAGCCTACGAAGTAACTCTTAAAAATATGGAGAACTCTCTCACGAACCCTCTCCGCATTAACTACAAAAGAGAATACTACATAGACCATCTCACCTACTTTGAAAAGATGTATCGCTTCACGGAAGAATTCCAGAAACACTACGGTACCAACAACGACATGATCACCATTGAGAGACTTAAAAAGTCACTCGCCTACTAAAAACTTGGCGCCTTCGGGCGCCTTTTTTATGCAAGAAAACCAGAGCCCTGTCATTAACAAAGAACTCTATGACGGGCTTCCCTTCTCTGTGGTTCTCATAGACGACGACTACTTTATCCGCGAACTCAATCCAAGTGCCGCACTTCTTGCCGGCAGCAATTTAGAAGATCTTAAAGGCAGAAAATGCTACGCTGCCTTGTTCCAGCAGGAACAGCCCTGTCGATTTTGCCCGCGCGCCAACCAGCTCTTTACTCTCGACGAGCTGCATTCCTCCGGCTTTCGATTTCGGCAGGAAATCCTTGCCGAAAAACCAGAGACGCCCATTCCCCGCAATCTGTATTACGACCAGACACAGTATCTCGTAAGAAATTCCGATGGCAGAGCTTTTCTGGCAGAAACTCTGCGCGATATAACGCAGGACAAAGAAAAGGAAGAAGAAAAGGCAAGAAACGAGAAACTGATTCTGCTTGGAACTATTGTGCAGATGGTTGCCCACGAACTCAATAACCCGCTAACGGGTCTATCCATGACACTGCAAACGATGGAAGATGCCGACAAAGAAAAAATTATCCGCATGCGCCGCGACATTGAACTGGCCCAAGGAATTGTGGCAGATATCCAGGGATTCACGCGGCGGGAAGGATACCGCCTGGAGCCTATTCCGCTTGCCACAATTCTGAGCGAAAGCATAGACGTGGCCAAAAGACTGTTTTCGCCTGTCCCCGAATTTCAGATCACCTGGGATATTCCAGATAAACACATACACATAGAAGGCAACGAGAAAAAAATTCTGCAATTATTTGGAAACCTGTTCAAGAACAGCGTAGAGGCATGGAAGTCTTCCCGACGCGAAAAACCCCTCACGATCTGGGTAATTGTTTCTCATACGACGCGGAAAACAGACATGAGAACCACCCGTCATTATCTGGACGTTCAGGTAGTCGATGATGCGGGCGGTATTCCCAAAGAAGTCCTCCATAGAATTTTTGATCCATTTTTCACGACAAAAAAACTTTACAACAGAGGCAGCGGGCTTGGGTTGTTTATTGTTCATAAAATTATGGAAGAGCATGCAGGAACTGTGGACGTGCAAACACGGGGTGAATTTTCTCGCTTTATTCTGCACTTTCCCCTCAAGAGGAAAGTCTAATGTCAAAATCGCTTCGCCCCCTGTCCCGCCCCAATGGCGAAAAGTATCATCTCGCTCTGGTAGAAGATGCTGAATCTATTCTACTGGCAATCCGCGATTTTCTGGTGCGCGATTTTCGCGTATCCGTTTTTTCGGACTTTCCTTCGGCATCCGATTATTTCAGCAGGGAAAACTGCGATGTCGACCTGTTAATTTCTGACATTGCCCTTCCCGGCGGATCCGGATTCAGGCTGGTTGAACAGATTCGCGAAAAGGGTTGCTGCACTCCCGTTATACTCATTACAGCGTACGATATTAACGAATACATTGAGACAATTAAAACTCTTTCGATTACGCATATTCTTACCAAACATTCTAATTTGTCTTTGCGGGAAATTTTTGTCACGGCATGGAAAATTCTTTCCGGCGACATTTTTGGTATAGACAAATATTTTCCTAAACTTAAAATATATTATCCTTCGGAACTTCTGGGGAAAACATCGCCTGCCAACGGAGAAGTCTTCAGCATCACCATTCGCAATACGGACGAACGCATTTTCTGGACTGACCACATTGGGTCATACTTTAAGGAAGTCTTGAAAATTCCTGAATCTGTGAGCAAGCTCGTACTCGACGAAATGTTAACCAATGGCATGGTGCGCGCGCCCAAACATGCAGATGGAACCTATAAATACCAGAAATGGATTCCCGAAAAAGACATGCTGATTGCAGATGATTATATTGAACTTCAGAGCGAGGACTATATTCTTTTGCAGTACGGCTTTTCTGGTGACTGGATGATTCTTTCTGTTACCGACCCGCACGGCACTCTGGAGAAGGAAGAAATTCTGTACCGGCTTAGACGCCATATTCTACCAGATAAAAGGACAGGTTTGCCCGAAGGCCTTACCGATAGCCATGGTCGTGGTATTTTTTTAATGAGAGACCAATTGACTCACCTCATATACAATGTCCACAAGGGCAAAAAAACAGAAGTGATCGGATTGTTTAACACAAGACATCCCATCCCCTATAAGAATATTTCCGTCTATGAAATCCACGATTAAAAACCAGGTACTTCTCGAGACAAAAGAACTTTCGTTTCATTACGGGAAAAAGATAATTCTCGAAAATGTGAATTTTCACGTATATCCCGGAGAGATGGTTTCCATTGTTGGCGAATCCGGCTCTGGAAAAAGCACGCTTCTCTACATTCTTGGTGGATTCTTAAAACCACAGAGTGGATCGTACACATTCCTCGGCAAAAAAGTCTACAAAACCTTTCTTTCTCATCTCGGCTCTTTTCGTCGCCGCCACATTGGATTTCTCTTTCAGGATTTTCGCCTGCTGCCCTTTTTGAGTGTAGAACAAAACATTCGCTTTCCCGTTCTCTTTGGAGGCATGGAATTGAAGCGGGAGCGCTTGCATGCCCTCATGGAATCACTCGGTATTTTTCACCGCCGCAAAGCCTTTCCCTCTGAAATATCTGGAGGAGAGATGCAGCGCACCGGGCTTGGCAGGGCTCTTCTTTCTTCCCCTCAATTGCTCCTTCTCGATGAACCTACCGGCAATCTCGATGAAGCCACAGAAAAAGAAATTTTATCTCTGCTGCTAAAACTCAAAGAGGATGGAATTTCACTCGTATGCGTTACGCATTCTTCCACAATCCGGAAGGCATCTGACAGAGTGTTTAGAATGAAGGGACACTCTCTCACAGAAGAGTTACCAAAAGCGCCCCGAAAAAAAGGAGTGGAATATTTATGAATCTGCTCATGGTGGCCCTGCGCCTTCTGTTTCGCAGAATCTATTTGTTTTTATACATCGGAAAGCTCCATTTTTTTCGATCCCTGTTTGCATCGCTGGGACTTTTGATTACTTTGTTCATTGTTGTTCTCATCCTTGGACTCATGCGACCCGTCAGCGAAGCCATCGTGGCAAAGGCAGAAGGAGCACTTCCCGGAGCTTTAATTAAACTAACCAAAGAAACCGGAAAACAAACCTTTACTCTGCCCCTTTTCTCAAAGTATCCGGATCAGCCCATTGGCTTTACGCGCTCTGAAATTGCGCAAATGCGCCAGTGGAAAGGAGTAAATTCTGTTCACGCCACACAGTTGTTTCAACAGCCGGCCATGGCTACGGTAGATCACGCCCTGCTGGCCAACTTCAACTGGTACTTTGATATTCTAATGCAGGGTGTTTCGCCGGAACTCGTTCGCCCCTATTTGCGATGCAACCGAGATTTTAAGCCCCAACGAATTACAGGCCCGGATGGCAAATCGGCCATTATGATCCCCATCGTCGTGCCAGAAATGTTTGCAGAACTGGCGCGAACCTATGCCGTCATAAACGGAATGCCCGGCATTGACCTCAAGGCACTCACCGGCGTGCAGCTGCGCATTTTTCTGGGACAAAGTATTACAGAAAAAGGATGGAAAGTGCGCGAGACCGTTTACGGCAAAGTGTGCGGTTTTGTCCCCGACGGAATTATATCTTCTATAGGTGTGCCACTATCGTGGGTGGAGAGCCAGCATAAATTGCAGAACCAGACAAAGGCCATGTCGCATTACGACCAGGCCTTCCTGAATATACCAGACGCCCGCAATATTACTCCTGTACTCGAAAGGGCCCAAAAGCGCGGCTATAAATCTCCCGAAAAAAAAGCCCGCTTTGAAAAGCTGCACGAAATTCTTAACCGTGTGCAATACGTTTTCTGGGGCTTTGCCGCCGTCCTGCTGTTGCTGAGCGTCGTCGCTTTTATCAATTCTTTCTCTCTGCTTGCGCTCGAAAAAAAATATGAATTTGGCCTGTATCTCGTGTTTGGAGCCTCGCCCGTATTTTTGTGGGCGCTCATGTTTCTGGAAGGAGCCTTTTGGGGGCTCGTCCATGCAGCCATTGCCATACAGGGGGCAGAGGCCGTGGTTCCGGCAATCTGGGAACAGTTGCGTGAAATCCCCATGGCATCGGGCTTCCTTCCACCACAGATACCAGAAAAACTTGCCCTTAAAGGCATGGAAAAAATCTGGATTATTCTTGGCGCAGTCCTCATTGCGGGCTTTTCTTCTCTTTTACCGACCATACTGTTGCTTTCCCGGGGCACTCTGTCTCTGGTGAAAAAAGACTAAGTAGCCTTTCCCAAAGTCCCTCCGTGGACTTTTGACTGCGGCTCGCTTCGCATTCGCTAAGCAAAATCCCTGCTGTAGAAGAAAGGTATTTACAAGGCAGAAAATAAAATCAGGCTGTTATCTATGAGTAATGTGTGGCAGAGCACGCAGATATGATGCCATCCGAAAAAAAAGAATCCCGTGCACAGGAACTTGTACAAGAGATTCGCGATGGTTCTGAAACAGCCCTGCACGATTTCTGGGAACTTTTCTCAGAAGATATATATAACTTCCCCATGCGATTTTTCTCCCTGTCCGAAGACGACGCTGGCGATTTTTATGTGTATGCTCTGGAGCACTTGAAAGACGGGCGCAAGCTCAAAAGCTTCCAGGGAAAATCCAAATTCACAACCTGGTTTTATGCTGTTCTAAGAAATCTTACCATCGACTTTCTGCGTTCCCGCAGAGAAGAAATCCGAACGGTTTCCCTGTCCATGACAGATGAATCGGGGGGCTGGTTTAATGCGCTGGAAAATATCGAGGACAGCGCCAAAAGACTTCACGATGAAGACCTGGAAGCTCAGTTTAAAAAAGCACTTGGAGAATTAAAACTTTCGGAGCGCGTTCTATTTAAGCTCATCTATATTTTTTATTTTGATTTTGAAAGCGACGAACTGGAATATCTGCAAAATGAATCCCGGCTGCCCCGAGAAAAACTTCTCGAAAAACTCCAGGAAATGCGCAACAACGTTCTCAAAAAAGGGGAAGATGTTGTTTCTCTGGAATCCCGGCTGGGCGGATATTACTACTCCATAATGAAAACGGAGAGGCGGCTCGAGGCCTTTTTTCGCGACAACAGACAATATCCACAGCAACCTCATCTCTGGTCCGAAGAATACAATCATCCGGATTTGCCAGCGGAAATTATTGAAATCATCCGCCAGCTTTCCCGCAGAAAAAAAAGGCAGATTTCGACCATCGAACAGCAGAAAAAAAGTCTTCTCAATGTGCGCACGCCCTATAAAATGATCGGTCAGCTGTTGCGTAAACAACCAGGAGTTATTTCGGTGCAACTGCTCCGCATCGTAGAAAAACTGAACCAGCTGCTGTTTTCGAGATTCTAATATATTTTTGTTGGCAACGCTCTTTTTTATTACGTCAAAACGCAAAGAGGGTAAAGCAATGAATACAAGTTCACAACAAAAAATCATCTCCTATTTTCGGGAAGCAGAAGAAACGCCGCATCCCCTCAATTGCCCCGAATGTAGCGATGCCATTTTGTTGCTCGAAACAATCCTGCAGGCGTCGCCTTTCCTCCTTAGCAGCGAAGAGACGAACGTGGACATTCGCATAGAGCAAACCACTGCATACCAAAGCAAGCCTGTCACCGAATCTTCTCTTATGGCCGCACGAGCCATCTTGGCACCCAAAGCTCCCAATACCATCCTCGTTTTCTTGGAGACAAATTTTCGCGTTATAGCAGAAGCTTTTGAGACACTCTTTACGGTCACCCCTGGAGACTTTGCGCGTGGCACGAGAATGGGAAATGCTCCACACCGCGCGGTAGAAGCGGTAAAGCGGACAACAGAATTTGGAGATTACAATATTTTTCTTTCCCGTGAAAGCGCAGATTCCCTTTCGCTTTCTCTCACCTGCCAAAAACCTCTTAAACCTCTGCATCGCCTGCAACTCAGGAGAGATGGCCGCCTGCTACAGTCTATAGACTATTCATCCGGCTTTGCCAGCTTTAACAGACTCTCTTTCGGTGAATACGAGATTACGATTACCGATAAAGAGGGACATCCCTTTGAACCCGTAAATATATTCATTAATAAGGGTTAATTAAGTAGTTCACAACTGACTGTTTGGCAAAACAATACAATTTTTGTTTGACTGCCTGAATGTTCAACAGCGCTTAGAATAGATATGGAAAAGAAGAATCTGAAAGTGCAAGCCCATCCTTGGCATGGAATCTCCCCCGGCGAAAAAGCCCCCCACCTTTTAACAGTTTATATTGAAATGGTTTCTTTAGACACCGTTAAGTACGAAGTCGATAAAGAATCTGGCCACCTCATTGTAGACAGACCTCATAAATACTCCAGCCTTATGCCCGCCCTGTATGGTTTTCTGCCGCAAAGTTACTGCGCCGAAAAAGTCGCGCAAAATGCTACGGCAAAGACAGGGCGCGCAAACATAGTGGCAGATCTCGATCCCATCGACATTGTCGTGCTGAGCGAGCAGCCCATCAACCATGGTGGCGTTCTTGTTTCGGCTGTTCCGATTGGCGGATTCCGCATGTTTGACGGCAAAGAAATCGACGAAAAAATAATCTGCGTCCTGCACAAAGACCCGGTCTACGGCGATTACAAAGAAATGACCGATGTTCCGTCTGCTCTTCTCGAAAGGCTGCGACATTACTTTTTAACCTATAAAGAAATGCCCGAACAGAAAGAAAAAACTGTAGAAATAGTCGGAGACTACGGCGCAGACGAAGCCCGCCTGGTCATTGAGAAGTCTCTCGAAGATTATAAAGACTATATCGCGAAGCTTGCGTAATTTCTGCGTTCTACTTATTGAGAAGGTACACTACTTTTGTACAGACAGCCCATGGGAGTATTCGCCTCCTGAAAATTGCAGGTCCAGTCCAAATCCGATTTGAAAACAGAATGTCCATAACCACTGCCATGATTATTCCAGACGGGGAGGCACTGCTCGGAGCCATCCCCATGGAAGACATA
>DYPL01000033.1:0-5238 GCA_020719945.1 Turneriella parva | reverse complement strand
AGATGTATATTTTGATTTTATTAATAACTTTTTTACAGGAAGGCACGCATTCACCTGCCGGATCTTGCCGGTTACGGAAAGAAAGCGAAGTAGAAAAAAGGGAAAGCGCGGGGGTAAACCCCCGCTCAAAAATTAACTGCGCGGTGCAACCCGCATTCATCACAATGAGCAAACTGGCAATTATTTTTCTTTGCTGTCTACTATAACTTCTGCGTCGCGCGTTATGTCTTTTTCGCGGCCCGGATTTCGAGACAAATATTCCGCTCGAAAGTCATCAATATAGGTTGAACGCGGAGGAGCGTAAGAATGGTAGCTGCCAGCATTGGAAGGCTGCTTTTTTTTGCGCCAGCCGCCCAAAAGCCAGCCAATGGCGGGGCCTATGATGGGAATCTGTCGCAGAAAATACAGAGCACCCCCCACTACAAGGAGCACGAGCACAATCTGTAAAAACGAAAAAGACAATACGAGTAGAACGACGAGCAGTATTCCACCGAGAACAGCTTTTAGAATAGAGTTCATGGCAGAAGTTTTTCTGTTTAGCTGCCACGTCCAGTGTTTATTGCGTGTTTATCTTAGTAGCCTCTGAAAAGACCCTCCGTGGACTTTTTCAAAGGCTTGCTTCGCACTCAGACCTTTCTCAAGCAGATCTCATGATCGCATATTATGGCAGGCGGCGCAGCAGCATGGCACTGCCCTGTTTATCTGTGGAATATTTTCCCCTAAGAGATTCCGCAAAATCGACAGAATCTGCTCCGCGCAAAAGAACGGATGGCGGAAATGGTTTAGATAGGTGAACAGACAAATCTACAGATAATTCGGTAAACGTACCACGGCGGTAAATGCGAACCTTTGATCCTGCTGTTTCAACCTTTACTTTGGAACCCGGCATGCCAAATCCCTGACTTTTAATATCTATCAAAGATTTGTCTCCCTCTGCCAGCAGGACGGAACATTGCTCACATTCTATCTCCACACCGCTCTGCGCATGGAATTCTTTTTCTGTTTCGCTGTAATACGGAGTCGCCAGCGAAACGCCCACTGCCACACCGGTAAAAAGAACGAGCGACGCGACCGACGCCACAACTCGGGAGCGCACAGACCATTCGCGCTGCTCATTCTGCTTTTCCGGAAGGCGCAAAATTTTGTAATACAAAAACAAGGCCGTGAAATACACGACGACGCCCGAAAAAAATACGTCGGCGGGAAAATGGGCTCCAGCGCTCGTTCTCGCCATACCAACCAGCAGGCCATACAGAAGTCCTCCCGCAAGCCATGCAAACCGATGTCTATGCGTTCTCGTTAAAAAATAAAAAGAAACAAAAAAAAATCCCATGGAACAGTGGCCACACGGAAACGAACGCCCTCTGCCAATTTCGCCAATCGTGTACAGCTTCTGGTATTCCCATTTTCCGGCAAACTCTGTCGTTTCGCGCGGCCTGGGATGCCCGGCAGACATTTTAAGAAATGAGTTGATGATGAGACCCGGCCCAAGGACAATTACGAAAACTAAAAAAATGGCAGGCCAGCGAACCCTTCGCATAGAGGCTCGGAAAAAAGAAATAATCAGAGCTGCAATGGCAAGGCCGCCGACAATGGCGGCAGGGTACACCCCATAATGATATAAAAAATGAAACAGGGGATAGTTTCGGTGTGGCCAGTGATCTTCAGCAGATGATTCAAAAAAAAGTCCCTGTAAATATAAATCGGCGGACGTAAAGACAAACAGAATGGAAAACAGCGCCGTTATAATCAGCCCCCAGGCAATATCGACACGGTACATTTTTTTATAATCAACCATGGCCTTTCCTCAGCAGTATTTTCTGAATTTCAGACGGAGTAAATTCATATACAGAACGACAATAATGGCATTCTAATTTCTGTGATCCTTCTTCTGCCATTTCCTCGAGATCCTGCCTGCTCAATAACGCAAGCCGCGTCGCGTAATAGTCGTGAGAACACGGACAAAAAAAATCAACGGCACTTTTTCCGACAATCTGAAAAGAGGAAGGCAAAAACCTTGAAATGGAATGCAAAAGAGATTCATCATCCTCGAACTCTGTTACCAGATTCGGATAATCGATAATCTTGTTCTCAATGGCAATAATTTCTTCTTCGTCCGCTCCAGGCAGGGCCTGAACCATGAGTGCTGCGGCTCCCCGCACGGATAGATCTTCGGCAAGCTCCACATTCATGCGAATCGCCGTGGGAATCTGCTCGGATTGCAAATAATAATAAGACAAATCGTATGGTAAACGCGATTTCAACAACTCTACAGAACCAGTCTGCGTGCTTCCGTTTTCGGATAGGCGCGTAATCTTGAGCAGACCAATGCCCAGCGCGTTCTCCAGCATTTCGGCGCGATCCCCTCCCCTTGGTTCAAAGTCGCTTCCAGAAAGATACCCACGCACCTCGCCGGTTGCGGTTGCCTCTGCCACTCCAAAACCGATCGGGCCCGAAACATCGATGCGCAACTGCGAGCGATCCTGGCCCTTGAGAGATGCAGTCGTGAGCAGTGCCCCCATGAGCAGTTCCCCGAATAGAATGGACGATAGCGGATTGAGTGCATGCTTTTGCACACCCGCCTGTACAAGCCGCGTGGCGCGCAGTAGAACGAGCCGCACGTTTCCATTTTCCGCAACGGCATGCAGCATACGATCCCGCTTAGCCCATTTATCGCGCACTTCCATGGGCTATTCTTACGCGACCAGACAGGGCGAAAAGTGTTTACCAGAGCCCCGCGCACTTTGTCCTGAGTATCTCGATACAAGCTTAGTTTACACCGTCACGAAGTGGACGAAGCAGATAGTTTACATCGAGTAGCTTGCCGAAGGCAAGCGTATCGAAATGGCAGGGATTATTTTTTGGCCAGAGCGGCTGCCGGTTCTTTGAACGTTACAGCCCAATTAGGTGCATACTCCCAATGATGAGAGGATTACGCGCACCGCACAAAGAAAGGACAAAAATGCGGTTGCCCGTTTGGCGAATAAAAAGCGTATTCAAACAGAAAGTTAAACCTCCTGCCTTCTGCTGGCGATTCAACGATCTCACAGTAAACCCGGCAAAAGCAACATAAAAGACTTTACGGGAAAGGCTTTTCCTGTTCTAACGCTCACCATGATAAGAAGAAATCCAAGCGGAGATATTCCTCAGGTTCACCCCGATGCCTTCGTTGACCCCACGGCAATTCTAATCGGAAAAGTCATCATTGACGAAAACGTGTTCATTGGTCCTTACGCAGTGATTCGGGCGGACGAGACCGACGAAAATGGCGAAATGCAGGCCATCCATATTTCTGCCAGTTCCAATATTCAGGATGGTGTCGTCATTCATTCTAAAAGTGGTGCCGCCGTTTACATTGGCAAAAATGTTTCCATTGCCCACCGCGCCATTGTCCACGGGCCCGCTCTGATTGGCGACAGTGCCTTTATTGGCTTTAATTCGGTCGTTTTTAACGCCACAATTGGAGAGGGGTCCGTAATCCGCCACAACTCTGTTCTCGAAAATATTCGCATTCCGGATGGTTTCCACATTCCGTCTTCGTCCAGTCTTCACAGCGATTCCGATCTCTCCAAAATTCCGCAGGTAACTCCCAATGTTGCCGATTTTTCGGAAGATGTCGTGAGAACCAACAACGATCTTGTAAAGGGCTATAAAAAAATCCAGAATGAATTTTAATGAAGGAGGAGCGCATGACTAAACAGATCACTTTTTTGGGAATTGCCTTCCTGCTTTTTTTTGCATCCTGCGCACCCACCCAGAAACAAAATTTAAAGCAGACAGAATCCGTTACCACAATTTCTTCTGTAGAACCCAAATCTACTGACCCCTGCACCAACCTCACGCAGGAATGCTATAACGCCTGCCGCAGGGGCAATGGCGACACAAAGCTGCTCACAAACGAAGAAATGGAATGCATTCGCGGCTGCGAAGAAATTCGTGCCGAGTGTATGGAAAAACAAATGGATTAAATTGAAAACTCTTCATAGAAAAAAGAATAAAAAACTGTATTCATGGTTGTCAGACCTGCCCGGTGGAGTTGCGCAAAGCGTACAAAGCTGGCTGGAAATTTCCACAATGGTGCAGGTGGCCACACGCAACAGCGAATTTCTCGCAAGCGCTTACAATGTTTCACAACGCGGATTTATTACTCTGCTGCATCTGTACGAGAATCCCGCTGGAATTAATTTATCCACTCTTGCTTCTCTCACGGGTGTAAAACGGCCGACCATGACCGGCATTATCGGGTCTCTTCAAAAACGCGATCTAATTGCCATACAGGAAGATGAATACGATCGCCGCATTCTGCACGCTCATCTAACCGACGATGCCCGCTCTTTAATTATAGAACTCCTGCCAAGAAAACTGCGCATGATTACAGACATGTTCAAAAAATCTTCAGAAAAGGAACTTTTGGACGCACAATATTATTTGTCTCGACTTATACCGGTTTCTTTGTCGGCAGACGACGATCTTTTCTCCATTGATCCAAACCACATAGAGATTACCCTCGCCCCCCCCGATGAGTTTGCCGCTGAGTCTTTTTTGAGCCTCTCTACCTGGATTCACTACTCTTCTTTTTTTATGCACACGATTTCGCAGCTTGAGGGACTCCTGAACCAGAACGACTTTCTATACAGTCAGTGGATTACTCTGACCTATTTAACGGCAGAGGACGATAGTCTCAACAACAATGAGCTTGCATCGCTGGTTCTCGTTAGCGTTCCCACCATGACCACCATTATCAATCGTCTCGTTCGCGATGGGTATGTATGGCGCCAGAGATCTCTGAACAATCGCCGCACGGTGGATATACGCACCACAAAACCTGGACGCGAAATTGCTTCTCAACTTGGCGAAAAGATTTTAGAGAGACTAAACCAGTGGTTTGGAAAATGGTCGGAAGTAGAGCACCGCCACATGCAGAAAATTACCCAGAGTGCTCTTGACCAGTTGCGCGATCCACTGTATTAAAAGATGTTAACTTCCACGATTACTCTATCCCTTCTTCCCAATAACCACGCAATGGGCAAATACAGAAGTGCCTGGCGCGGCAAAAAAATCATGCTGCTTGGTATAACCGGTAGACAAAATGGTATCCTATCGATCCGCCTATATCAATGTACTCCGTTTCCCTCGGCAAAAAGTTTTTTTCCAGAATGCCCGCAATCCAAAGCGGCATTTGTTGGCTCATTGCGTAAGCAGGTTTCCGCTTTCCAATCTGTAAAGCAGTTCCGTTAC
>DYPL01000087.1 GCA_020719945.1 Turneriella parva | reverse complement strand
ACATAATGCTGGCGATGTTTGTTAGGTACTAAAACCCGTGAGTATGAGACATAATATTTTGTTGGGCGCGGAAAATATATTTGACAAACGAGGGTGTTATCACAGGATAAAATGACAGATGCTGCTTCCAACGGCGACGGATAAGGTCGCATGGCGGAAGCTGTTCTGGAGAAAAATGAACTTTTTCCGGCAGCGATCCCTGCCCGGGTAGGGCCCCTTCTGGCATAAAGGTATTAACTAAAAGAAGACTTTTTAAGCTTGCTTGGCGGTATAGGCATAGAAGACAATTAATTTATTTAGAATGTTTTAATAAATAGAAATTACATCAGGTCTATGGATGGCCGCTCGCGGCATCTTGCCGTCATTGGCAAATAGACCGGTATTTTGCGTAGAAAATGCATATTTTCACAGAAAAATTAAAATAGTCAAAACCTTGCCCAGATTTTGATATCCCTCCTTCGTTGAGCCCTGTAGGGGCACACGCGAGTGAAAAACAGCTCGCTATGCCAGAGTTTTGCGGTCTGCCGTGCCCGTCGTAGGGTAAAAAAGTCCAAGGATGGACTTTTGGCCTGTGGCTCGCTTCGCGTTCAGAGGTTACCTAAAGAAAAAAACCGGGCGCGAATGTTACGCCCAGTACTCGTGGAGAAACCGAATGGCTGCGTCGTCCTCTGTCGAAACAGGGGGAGCAGATTCGATGGACGCCTTTGCCAGCGGGAGAGTATAGAACATTCCTTTAAACTCCCGCTCCAGATAACTCTGGAACACATCTTCGGAAGGAAGCTGCACTTGTGGTGCTTTTGCCTTTCCGAAGTAGGGAACCTGGCGTCCCGTAAACCCATGGCCATAGCCCGCAAAAAGAGAATTCTGAATTTTCATAGTCGTTTGCGCGGGCCGACCATGCAATATACCCATAGAATTTACGTTCTCTTTGTCAACCATTTTTTTGTGCGCTCCCGTCAGATTTTTGGGAGCGCGTTATTTTACTCGTCCTTACAGTTTTCGGCCCGTTCTATCAGAGCGCGCGTTTTTGCGTAATACCGAAGGTTAAACGAGACAAAAAAGTATCCAGTGACGATTACGGCCAGCCACAGGGCTATCCAGACGAGTTCTCCGATTGGTGATCCGTGCATAGTATCTCCTTAGTATGCGGAAGAATCCGGGTTTTGCCCTTCTTCCCGCGTGATTTTTTTGGAATCCATAGCGCGCCATACAATTGCGATATAGCCCAGCACCACCGGCACGAACAGAGAGACATAGCTCATCGTGACGAGTGTGAATCTGCTGCTCGATGCATTTTGTATGGTGAGCGAGCTTTTAATATCCGCGTTGGACGGATAGAAAGAGGCATGGTTGAGTCCCGCTAACAGCAAAACTGAAAACACTGTCAGCACTGCTCCGGGGCCCGTGAACCACAGTCCATTTTTAGAGTTCTGAAACCAGGTTGCATACACTCCATACAGAACTATAGCGACACCCGTAAGCAGGAGAATGGCGACAGCCGGCATCTGCACCAGCGAAAGAGCGTATTTGTACGGCTGCATCGCTGGCATTGTGCTGGATGTATCGACTCCAGATCTCAGTAGAAGCCAGACGGCAAAGATCAGGAAGACCGGCAAAAATGCCGCAAAGTTGATTCCGACTTCTTTTCTCGATCTTTCGCGGATGACTTCGTCGTCGATATTGTTCAGGAAATACATGGCGCCCATGGTTCTCGCCAGAAAAAACAGTGCGATTCCGAGCAGCACGTTAAACAGATTGAAAGCTGCTTCGAGTCCACGCAGGGGATGTTTCCAGATAGAGAAATTGAATTCGCCCCTTTCAAAATTGGCCCCGCTGAACATGGTCGCAACCGCCGTCCCAATCAGTATGACTCCCAGAATTCCATTGATCAATAGAAATGTCTCGTATCCTTTTGCACCCAAGAAGTTGTTCGGTTTTTTGCGGAACTCATAGGCAACGGCCTGTATGCTAAAGCTGAAGAGAATGGAAAGCCATACCCAGAATGCCCCACCAAAAGAGACCGAGTAAAACAGCGGGAAGGCTGCAAACATGGCTCCTCCAAACAGAACGAGAGTGGTGTACCCCAGTTCCCATTTTCTTCCCAACGAATTGACTATCATCGTTTTTTCTTCTTCCGTTCTGCCAATCTGCCAAAGGAGGGTTTGCCCGCCCTGCACAAAAAACATGAAGACGAGAAGTCCCGCGAGAAGGGAAACTATAACCCACCAGTACATTTGCAGGGTGAGCATATCGAGTTGATTAAACATGGTCTTCCTCCCGGAATTTTCTGATTTGCGCGATCATGATTCCCAGTTCTGCAATTGCCAGAATGGTGAACAGAGCCGCGAACAAAAAGAAGGCTGCAATTACGCTGCCCGTATCGATAATGGTGGACGCAATAGAGACTGGCAGCATGTCCTGTATGGCCCAGGGTTGTCTTCCCACTTCCGCTACAATCCAGCCTGCTTCTGTCGCAACCCAGCCTAACGGAAAACTCAGGAACACAATCCACAGTAGCCACTTTTGATTTTCCAGGGCATGGATCATGGAAAAATGCAGAACAACTGCGAATAGGACGAGGAGATAGAATCCCAGTCCAACCATCAGGTGGAAGCTGTAAAACGTGATTCCCACGGGCGGAATAATTTCCTCCGGGTTCTTCAGAAAGCCGTATCCAAAGTGTTTTTCATTTTCGCGGAAAGAAGCCAGATACGCATCGGCTGCCAGTTTATCTCCCGATTCTTTTGCCTTTTTATAGGACCTTAAATCTTCTATCGCCTTTTTGCCTTTTTCGATTCTTTCCGAGGCAGACATAACGCCTCGCTCTTTATTTCCATATACGAGGTCGTTCATTCCGGGAATGTACGCATTGAAGTCGTGAAAGGAGAGCAGGGAGAGTGCAAAGGGGAGTTCAACGGTTGGTCCAATAAATTCTGGTTCTTTGTCTCCCAGTTTTTTGTTTGGGTTTAAATATCCTATGGCCGTGATTCCCACTCCGCTGTCGCCATCGTACAGAGCTTCCATGGCCGCCAGTTTTGCAGGCTGGGTGTGTGCCACATCGTGCGCGCTTTTATCTCCCGTTAGAATAATGAACATGGTGGCGAGCAGTCCAAATGTGGAAGCAGTCACAATGCTCACCCTGGAAAGGCGCAGGTTTCTCTTTTTAAGAATAAACCAGGCGCTGATTCCCATGACAAAGAGAGAGCTCACAATGAATCCCGCAGCGGTTGTATGCGCGAATTTATCGATAGCCGTTGGAGATAGCGCAACCTCTAAAAAGCTGAGCATTTCGTTTCTCATGGTGTCCGGATTAAAATGCGTGCCAACGGGATTTTGCATCCAGCCGTTTGCCACCAGAATCCAGAAAGCAGAAAGGTTGGATCCCACCGCTACCACCCACGTTGAAAACAGATGGAAGCCTTTGGAAACGCGATCCCATCCAAAAAACATTACGGCAAAAAAAGTGGCCTCAAGGAAAAACGCGAAAAGGCCTTCTATGGCCAGGGGGGCCCCAAAGATGTCTCCCACGAGCCATGAATAATTGGCCCAGTGCGTCCCAAATTCAAATTCCAGAATGAGACCCGTGGCCACTCCAATAGCGAAGTTGATTCCAAAGAGCTTCATCCAGAATTTCGTTATTTTTTTCCATTCATCATTTCCCGTTTTCACGTACATGCTTTCCATAAAAGCAATGATGAAAGAAAGTCCCAGGGTAAGGGGAACAAATAGAAAATGGTAGAGAGCGGTTAAGGCAAAGGTTGCTCTCCCCCATTCTACTGTTCCCTGTTGCAGTTGTTCTATCATTTATTATACTCCTTGATTTGTCCGGAATTCCGGAATAAATCCTTCTCTTGTAACCTCTTTTCGCGCAGCGGCACAGCTATGGGAAGCGGGCCAAAGGCATACGTTATCAGAACTTACGTTATTTTTCTAATCTCATTAAATTCTCAAAGACTGCTTCTTCTGGAGGTTTATCGTTGTGCTTTGAAAAATAACCCTGAAAAAAGAATACTTTGAGTACTCCAAACATAATGAGAATCTTTATGAGAATTATTATCCATAGACGGCGCGACGTTTTGTCCATTCGAGAAAAACCGTCCCGATACATTTTTATGATATTTGTCATGTTTACCTCCAATATTTGCCTGCCGGCGGCTCAAGGGCTGCGAGTTTAACTTAAGTAGTCTGCAACGCAGACGTATCGAAAGTCCCTTGAGAATCCTAATGCGGGCCGTTCTATTAGTCAGGCACGCCATTATTTTTATAATCAATTATACTCCGAAAGATTGGGGCGTTCCCCCCCAAGCCCCCCCTGGGATATATTCTAACGAACTACTTGATTG
>DYPL01000086.1 GCA_020719945.1 Turneriella parva | reverse complement strand
AATCCTGCTGTGGTCAGAGTTTACTTTACAATTCAGACGGTTCTGGAAATATTCCGTATGAACAAGCTGAAGAAAGGTTATACTTATGATGCCATTTATATTTCTGATATTCATTATCTCGTAGATGTAAAAATAAAAATGAACAGCCATTCAGAATTGTTTGCACTTCTCGATGAATTAGAACAGAAAAATGTAACTTTTCGAAGCGTTTTTCTGGTTGGCGATATTATTGAAAACTGGTTTTTTAGTTCACAGAGGAAAATAAAAAAAACAGCAGAGCAGAAGAGGCTGCACAAACTGTTTGATCGCTTTGACAAAATTGCCGCTCCGGGGGGGGAAAAAATTTACATTATCGGAAATCACGATTCCACGAGCTATCGCCTCCGATTGCCTTCGCGCATCAGAGCGTTTCTCGAAGAGCGAAAATGGCAGATAATGGAAAAGTTCGAAACGCCAAATATGATTGTCGTGCATGGTCACCAGGGGCAGTATGGCGCGTTTATTTGGACTCTCAATGTTTTCTTAACGCGAGTGGTCCATACGCTGGCGCATCTTATCCCAGGAATACTCTATCTTGGCGAGGCCTTCTTTCGCAAGTACATCAATTATGACAGAGATGAATCTCACGAGAGTGTTATTCGCTTTTATGCGTCTCTTTCTGCGCGATTGCACCAAGGAGATCGCATTCTCATCTGCGGACACACGCATCAGTTTCTTGGCTCGTCCACAATGCGGGTAATCAACACGGGAGACTGGATTGATTCGCGCTCCTTTGTCGTCCAGGAAGAAGACGTATATACCGGATATCAGTATATACGCGAGGGAAAAATCAAAGAGCACTATCGAATTAAGCTCACCGAGATTTAATTTCAGTGCTGAGTTTCTTTATTATTAAGTGCCAAGCACTGTACAAAACGGATGGGGTCAGAAGCCAGGCTTCTGGATATACCGGTGCAAAGAGCACGATGAAGTAGACAGCTCCGGCAAAGAATCCTGTCGCCAGAAAGCCAGCCGATCGTTTTGTCTCTCCCGAAAACAGGGCCAGCCCCAGGGCCAGAAGCGGTTCAGGATGAAGTCCCAGCATGGAAAATTCCGGATAGGAACCAGAGAACGGTGGCAGATAGAAAAAATCCGGATAGAAAAAAGCGTACAGTACCAGAACAAAGGTGATAATTCCCGGTGGCGTATTGGGAGCTGCTGGATAGAGTTCCACCCATTTTAGCCAGATCGCATCAATAACCAGAAATGCAGCGGAAGCACTAAACAGAACAATGAGCGGCAGGATGGAGTAATAGGAGGGAATGCTGTCTGCCGTTGAAATGGAATACAGGGTTGTCACAGAGAGAACAGCCAGAAATAGCTTAAGGTACATGGCAGATCGGTCGTGGTGGTTTCTGTAGGTCGAGTAAAGGACGGCGGCACCTGCAAACAAAAAGAAATAGTGCATGGATGCAAAGGCTGTCGTCGTTTCGCTCAGAAAAGCATATATCCAGTGGTCATTCATTAGAGTAGTATATCAATTTATTTCCTGCGAGGCGAATAAATATGGGTGGAGCGCCTGTTTCGCTCTGTATTTCTGGAGTATGGACTTTGTAGTGTTTTCACAATGGATGGAGGATAGACCTTCTGTTCACATAATCGGCGGTGGCGGCGTTGGAATGAGTGCCCTAGTTAGGATTCTATTTCGCATGGGATTTCCTGTAACTGCTTCTGATTTGCGGGACAGCAAGTATCTGTCTCTTTTGGCAGACGAGGGCATACAAACGTGGACTGGCCATAAGCCAGAGAATATTCGCGCAGAAATGGTTTTCTATAGCTCTGCTGTGCCACAGTCAGATCCCGAGAGACAATACGCGGAAGAAAGAATAGGAAAGATTTTTTCAAGACATATATTGTTGGCATGGATTACGTCGCGTTTTCGGACGGTTGCCGTTGCAGGGACGCATGGAAAAACGACGACATCAGCCTGGATAGCCAGAGCTCTCGAAATTTCCGGCAGAAAAATTATTGCTCTCATCGGCGGCACCGTGCCAGACTGGAACAGCAACAGTCTCATTCCCGCCGATATAAAAAATGGAGAGACAATTCTAATCATGGAAGCAGATGAGTCCGACTCCAGTTTTTTGCAAATACAGGCAGATATAGCCGTAGTCACAAATGTCGATCTGGATCACACCGATCAGTATTCCTCTCTGCAGGAAATAGAGAAAGACTTTCGCGCCTTTGCAGCAGCAGCAGTCGAAAGGGGAGGAGGCTATGTCTCCTCTGTAGAAAACTGCGGACGGTTGTCTATAAGCGATACATGCTGTCGCGAAATTTCTCTGCAATTCGATTCTCAGTCTCTGCAATACAAAGGTAAAAATTATATTGTTTCGCTTCGGGGAAGGCACAATCTGCAAAATGCGTCGGCAGTCCTATGCACGCTGAGCGAACTGGGATTGTCGCCCGAAGAAATTGAAAAATCACTTCCCGCATTTACGGGTGTGCAGCGTAGAATGGAAATACTCGATCAGATCGGTGGAGTTACCATCATGGATGACTATGGCCACCATCCGGAAGAAATCCGCGCAGTCCTGTCAACGCTCCGCAACCAGTATCACAGAATCGTTGCCGTGTTTGAACCACACCGCGCAACGCGTTTTATGCACTTTTACAAAGACTTTTATAAAGTGCTTTTTGACGAAACTCTGGCTGACAAAGTGTTTATGTTGCCATTGTTTTATTCCAGTGATAAACCGGAGGATTTTCCTGCCGTATTGAATCTGTTCCAGTCATTTTCTGAAAAAGCAGCCGCCACGTTGGATTTTGACCAATGGACTGAACTGGGAACTTCGCTACTAAAGTCAGAAGAGGGGACGGTCGTCGTTTTTTTGGGAGCCGGTAACAGCAGTGACGCTGCCCGGAATTTTCTGGAATGGTTCAGGCGCGGTAGGTGATGCGCCCACGGGTTAAATCGTAGGGGGAGAGCTCCACGGTTACCATGTCTCCCGGGTTAATGCGGATGTAATGCTTTCGCATTTTTCCGGAAATATGGCCTAACACTTCGTGGCCGTTTTCGAGTTCTACCAGGAACATGGCATTTGGCAGTGCCTTTTTTATTTTTCCCTGTACTTTAATGGCTTCTTCTTTTCCATTGCTCATCTGTGTCATAGAAGTGAAAGAAAGACAGGCTGTCAACTCTTTGTATGGAAGAGGTGTTCGACTCCGCTCGCTGTGCTTTGATTCTGGTTGAGAAGCCCTACCCGGGCAGGGATAATCGGCAGGGGTTACTTAGTCGATAGAGCTGCTTCTGCTCTATCAAGCCTTTCAACCGCTGATCGGCATGTCGTTAGTATTTTTCCGATACGTAAAAATTTTTGCAAATAATTGCCGCTTCATAAATGGTGCACATGGCAAGATTTTCGCATTGCCGCCCTGTCGGTAGAACCAGAATCTGGAGCATGGTTCTATGGCGCATCGTTCCGATTTTTGTCGTTTCCGCTTCTGTGGTTGCGGCGCCTCTGTTGCAGTGGCCGGCAAAAATAGAAATACAAATCAGTTCCATCTTTGGAGAATCGCGCATGGATCATTTTCATGCCGGTGTGGATATCCCAGGAGAGGGCTGGTCCATTCTTCCGGTAGATTCTGGAAAAATTTTATTTCGCGTGAATAGACCAGAAACACCCGGCGCGCTGCCCTTCGGTGGCGGCAAGACTCTACTCGTAGAGCATGAGCATTCATGGAGTGGATACATGCATCTCGAGAGTTTTACCGATACTGCGCTAAATCCTTTTCCCAAAAGTGTGGAGCGAAAGACAGTGCTCGGTACAGCCGGCAATACCGGGCATTCCGGCGGAGCCCATCTCCATTTTTTTCTATACGATCCCAAAGAAAAAGCCGTATACAATCCACTGCCACTGCTGCCTCCAAACGATAAATTTGTTTCGGATACAGTGGCACCCAAACTTCTCCATTTAGGAGTTCCTCTTCCCGACCGAATAGCTGCCGTGCAACCAGACTCCGAATTCACCATGAGCGGAGACTTTCCCCTGCTGGCAATGATTACGGATTCCGGAACAGGAGGCCAGCGTTGGGGCGTGCACCGTTTGCGGGTAAAACAGGGCGGTAAAACTGTGCGCGATATTGAGTTTGGAAAAATTCTACTCGATGGTGGAAAGTGGAAAACCAGTAATGGAATGGCTTACGAAGACGTCTTCCTTGAAAATTGGTATGTCTTAGGTCGTGGGTTTCGAGATAGTCCCTTTTTAGAAATTCTTGCCGAAGGATATTCCGGTCCGCAGTTGTCAGAAGCGAGAGATCTTAAAATTGTTAAGTAAGCTCCGTTCACATAGCGACGTAGCGAAAAATTCTTCATTGAATAGCGCGTCCCAGTTTAGCCCGCCCTGAGCTTCGCAGGGAAGTGGACGCAGTTGCAGCTTGCCCAAGGCCAGTGGATGAAGTAGATGAAGGGCCATGCCCCCTTCGGATACACTCAGAGCAGGCTATGCAGGGATTTACAGCATGCAAAATTTTCGTTAAAGGGGGGCTGCCGATCTATTGTTCGTTTCTCAGGCATTGACAGAATTGCCTCAATGAGAA